>NZ_QRVX01000004.1:0-88142 GCF_003458885.1 Coprococcus sp. AF21-14LB
AAATTTTGTAAGGTATTGTTTTAGAAAACAATTGAGTTAAGGTTTACAAATTTTGAATTTAGTTGAAGAGAAAATACTTATGAGATTTTGGTTTTATATGTTGCTTATGGAGTTACTTCTTCCATTTACAATGATTGGTTTTGGGGTGGTTTTATGAAATGGTTTGAATTGATTTTTATGTCTCTAATCGGGATTCTATGTTTATATTTAGGTTGGGAAATTTGGAAGAAAGAGAAAATAACTTTAATACATGACTATCATCATAAAAGAGTAAAGGATATAGATAAAAAAGCATATACTGGGCAAATGGGAAAAGGAATGTTGATTATAGGCGCAGGAGTCATGCTGACAGGTATTGTTGACTTTATAACAACTTCGCTATTTGGCTGGTGTTTTTTTGTGATTGGTTTTAGTATAGGGCTAGTTATGATGACTCACGCACAGATAAAATATAATCATGGAATATTTTAAGAAATTACATTTTGTTAGGATAACAAGACTTAGTTGTTGAGTTGAGAAAAAGCAAAGCACTCATTCCTAAACTATCTCTTGTTGCTGTTGAAGATGAGGTTTTATGGCAGTCTGTTTTGGCGAAAGTCAAAATTTAACCGACAAAGAAGATGAAAGGAGTTTGAGATATGATATATTCTATTTCTAGAATGACACATAAATATGCTTTGAAAATATCACAATGGACGTATCAAAATGAGTATGGGATATATAGCTTTGAACAGAACGCGGAAACAATTGAGGAATTGCTTAATGGCGATTATATTGTCTGCACAGATCAAAATAACAAATTAGTAGGATATTTCTGTCAAGGAAAATCTGCCCGCATTCCGACCAAGGATTGCTTTAGCTATTCAAAGGATAAGTTAGATATCGGCTTGGGGATGCATCCGGAATTATGTGGCAAAGGTATGGGATATGATTTTCTTTTATGTGGGATAAAACATTTGACCGAACAGACACCGGATATACCATTACGTTTAACGGTGGCTTGTTTTAATAAACGTGCCATTTCGCTCTATAAAAAACTGGGATTTTCTATTGAAAGAACTGTCACTCACAAAATATCGGGAGAAGCATATTATATTATGACTAAGTAAGAGGTCTTTGCAGTGTGAAACATATGAAAGATACTGTATGTTAATGTTTTCAGCTTAAAAAACTATGTTATGTAAGAAATCAAGAAATTCTTGACAAATTTTTTACGTTACACTAAAATGAACAATGTTCAATAATAAAAATAATAGAAAGAAGGAAAAAAATATGCAGGCAATCGCAGAGACATTATTCGATGTTGTTTATTTAGTCAGTGTTGTTACAATTGGAATACTGATGATTAAGAAATGTAGAGGAAATATGCAGTATAAGCTGTTTGGAATTATGGCAGTGACATTAGGAGTGGGTGATTCTTTCCACTTAGTTCCGAGAGCAATTGCACTTTGTACAACGGGGCTCGATAATTATACAGTTCCGCTAGGCGTTGGAAAGCTTATTACTTCTATCACAATGACAGTTTTTTATATTTTGCTTTATTATGTTTGGCGTTTACGTTATCATATAGAAGGAAAGCAGAAGTTGACATGGGCTGTTTATTTACTGGCGGCGGTAAGAGTGATTCTTTGTCTGTTTCCACAAAATAGATGGACGTCAGCAGAAGCACCGCTTTCCTGGGGAATCTATAGAAATATTCCATTCGCATTATTAGGACTTATCGTAATTATTATTTTTTATAAAAGTGCCAAAGAAAATGAAGATCATGCATTTCGATTTATGTGGCTTACAATCGTACTGAGTTTTGGATTCTATATTCCGGTTGTATTATGGGCAGATACGATTCCGGTAATTGGAATGTTGATGATTCCAAAGACCTGTGCGTATGTATGGACGGTTCTGATCGGATATCAAGATATGAGGAAATAGAAGCATGAACAAAACAGTAACATCAAAGGAAGAGATACTGGATAAGAGTCGCGAAATCATTGCAGAGAAAGGTGTTTCAGCAATTAATATGCGAACAGTTGCTGCACAATGCGGGATTGCAGTAGGATCATTGTATAATTATTTTGCTTCAAAATCAGAGCTGATGTCGGCAGCAGTAGAAGCAGTGTGGAAAGATATTTTTCAGGTGGGAACTTGTTTGGAAAATTGTGAAGATATTTTGGAGTATATGAAGACGTTGCTCGAGGCGGTAAAAAACAGCAGAGACCGTTATCCACAGTTTTTTTCTATGCATGCATTACACTTTACAACAGGAGAAAAGCCGGAAGGGCGAAGAGTCATGGAAAAATACTTTCTGGAATTGAAAGTACAGATGATATCTCTTTTGGAGCAGGATAAGCAGATACGGGCAGGGGCATTTACAGATAAAATGACTCCGGAAATTTTTGTAAATTACATATTTAAACTATTTTTGGCAGTGCTGCTGGAAAATCAGGAAGAAGAAATATTTTTAGAATTTATAAAAAATTACTTATATGAGATAAAATAGTTTTTTGTGAAAGGAGCAGGCATGAAGGTAAAGAAACAGAATCTTTTGCTTTTGGCAGGCATCGTATGGATGATTGCGGGCTTTAATGTTCTGCGGATCGGTTTGGAAACATATGCGGAATATCGCATGATAATTAATTATGCAATAACGCTTATGGTGTTTCTTGTGTTTTGGTTTATGGTGTTTCATAAATTAACAATAAAGCATACGAAACGGATTCATGAATTTGAAGAGGAATTACAGTTGTTTTACAAATTCTTCGATCTGAAGTCATTTTTGATTATGGCTTTTATGATTAGTTTTGGAATCATCATTCGAAAATTCCGGCTTTTACCGGATCGTTTTATTGCAGTGTTTTATACAGGACTAGGGGCAGCTCTTTTTATGGCAGGAGTTTTGTTTACCTGGAATTATATAAAAATATTTAAGAAAAAAAGATAAAGGAGAAATGTACGAATGAAAAAAATAATGAATACGTCTATTATTTATTTTATCTTAGCAATGGCAGGCGGTGTTTTCTACCGTGAATTTACAAAATGGAATGGTTATACGAAACCAACAACATTAGGTGTTCTGCATGTGCATTTGCTTGTATTGGGAACGTTCGTATTTCTTATGGCAGCAGTATTTGCAAAGATAACAGAGTTGGAACAGAATTCACTTTTTAAAAAATTCTTTATACTTTATAACATTGTGCTTCCGGCTATGACGATTTTAATGCTTGTGAGAGGAATTGTCCAGGTACTTGGGATTGATCTTGGGAAAATGGGAAATGGAATGCTTTCAGGATTTGCCGGATTATCACATATCGGAATGATGACTGCGCTTGTGATGTTATTATTTTCTATAAAAAAAGAGCTGTGTAAGAAGGATCATTAGGAGGAAATGTGAGAACACTATTAGATTTAAAGAAAGAGATAGAGACATATCAGCCATTCAATGAGCAAGAGGAAAAAGATAAAGAAGAAATCTTGAGATGCATTTCTCAATCAGAACATATTTTAACGAGAGATAATAAAAATGCACATATGACAGTTTCAGCCTGGATTGTAGATCAAGAGCGCAAAAAAGTCTTAATGGCATATCATAATATTTATCATTCCTGGGCGTGGCTTGGAGGTCATGCTGACGGAAATGCAGATTTAAAAGAAGTAGTTTTGAAGGAAATCAGAGAAGAAAGTGGTTTAGAAACTGCAAGATTTATTTGTGATGATATTTTTTCTCTGGAAATTCTGACCGTTTCCGGACATGAAAAAAGAGGGGAATATGTACCGTCACATTTGCACTTAAATGTGACCTATTTATTAGAAGCAGACACAAATAGCCCGATTCGAATTAAAGAAGATGAAAACAGTCAAATCGGATGGATAGCGATAGAGGAAATAGGAGAAAAATCTACAGAACCATGGTTTGTAGAAAGAATCTACGCGAAATTATGTAATAAAGTAAATGAACTGCAGCATGTATGTTGATTTATAAGAAGAAAGAGATTGCTGACAGGAAAATGAAAAGAGGGTACAAGTATGGCGATGAAGAGACGGCGGGATCAAAAGCCGAAAAAAAGTGTTTTTGCAGGAGTGATAGCTGCGGTTTTGTTAACAGCCGCTCTTATCTTCTTTTTATCACAAAAGTCGCTGCAGGAACCGATCAGTGTAAGTGAGTTTAAACTGAATACGGTTGTGAAAGTAACACTTTATGATTCAAAGGAGGAGCCACTTCTTTCTCAGGTTATGGAACTTTGTGACCGGTATGAAAAAATATTCAGCCGGACAAGAAAAGACAGCGAAATTTATCGCTTGAATGAAGGGACATTACCAAAAGAAGATGGGTATTATGTGCTTTCAGAAGAATGTGCAAAACTGATTGAAAAAGGATTGTACTACAGTCAGTTGTCAGAAGGAGCGTTTGATATTACGATCGAACCAGTTTCATCTTTGTGGGATTTTACTTCGGAAGAACACAGGGTTCCAAGCGAAGCTGATCTGGCAGAAGCAAGAAAACTTGTGGGATATGAAAAAGTAGAATTAAATGGAAATAAGATTCGATTTGCACAGGAAGGTATGGGGATTGAACTGGGAGCAATTGCCAAAGGATATATTGCCGATAAAATGAAAACATTTCTCGTGGAACATGGAGTAAAACATGGGATTATTGATCTGGGAGGAAATATTCTCTGCATCGGAGAAAAGAGAAATGGAGATGCGTTTCAGATTGGAATTCAAAAACCATTTGCAGACAGAAATGAAACACTTGCGACTGCGGCTATTAAAGACAAATCGGTTGTGTCTTCCGGGATTTATGAACGTTGTTTTGAAAAAGATGGAAAACGTTATCATCATATTTTAAATCCGGCGACAGGATATCCGTATGAAAATGATTTAGTTGCTGTAACCATTATATCAGATTTGTCAACAGAAGGAGATGGACTGAGTACAACATGTTTTTCGCTGGGACTGGAAAAAGGGTTGGAGCTTGTCAATCATTTGGAGAATGTACAGGCAGTATTTATCACAGAAGACGGGGAAGTACATTTCAGTGATGGGTTTGAGCAGGTAGTACCGTTGACATATGTGAAATAATAACGAAATATGCTATAATAACAAAAACCAGTTATAGGAGATAGGAGAGTGATACAATATGACAAAGATTTATACAAGTGCAGATCAGCTGATTGGAAATACGCCGTTACTGGAGCTGACAAATATGGAGAAAAAACTGGATTTAAAAGCGAAGGTGCTGGCGAAATTGGAATATTTAAACCCGGCTGGATCTGTGAAAGACCGTGTTGCGAAAGCGATGATTGAAGAGGCACAAGCAAGCGGGAAGCTTACGAAAGATTCTGTTATCATTGAACCGACTTCTGGAAATACTGGAATTGGATTGGCAGCGGTGGCAGCAGCAAAAGGGTATCGGGTGATTATTACGATGCCGGAAACAATGTCTGTGGAGCGGCAGCAGATTATGAAGGCTTATGGGGCAGAAGTTATTTTGACAGAAGGTGCAAAGGGAATGCAGGGAGCAATTGACAAGGCTGAGGCATTGGCGGAAGAAATTCCGGGTGGAATAATTGCAGGACAGTTCGTTAACCCGGCAAATCCAAAAGCACATTTTGAACATACCGGACCGGAAATCTATAAAGATACAGAAGGAACAGTGGATATCTTTGTGGCAGGGATTGGAACCGGTGGAACGATTACCGGAACTGGAACATATTTGAAGCAGCAAAATCCGGAGATTCAAGTTGTTGGCGTAGAACCGGCAGAAGCGCCGTTTTTCACAAAAGGGGTGGCAGGACCTCATAAACTTCAAGGAATCGGAGCAGGTTTTATTCCGGAAGTATTGGATACAGATATTTGCGATGAGATAATTTGTATTACGGCAGAAGAAGCATTTTCGGCGGCAAGAGAAATCGGAAAGCAGGAAGGAGTTCTTGTGGGAATTTCTTCCGGTGCAGCAGCGGCAGCAGCATTTCAGCTTGCCAGACGTCCGGAAAATGAGGGTAAGAGGATTGTAGTGATTTTGCCGGATACCGGAGACAGATATTTATCGACAGAATTGTTTGAAAAGTAAAAGGCAGCACACGGAGGACAAAATGAAAAAAATAGTAGTGATTGGGTGCCCCGGAGCAGGAAAAAGCACTTTTGCAAGAAGATTAAAGGAAATGACAGGACTTCCTCTTTATTATCTTGATCAGATCTGGCATAAGGCGGACAGGACGACGGTTTCGAAAGAAGAGTTTGATGCGAAACTGAGAGAAATTATTCAGCAGGATAGCTGGATCATTGACGGAAATTATCTCCGTACGATGGAATGTCGTCTGGATGCCTGTGATACGGTGTTCTTCCTTGATTATCCGTTGGAAATATGTCTGGAAGGGGCAAAAGCGCGTATTGGAACAGTGCGGGAAGATATGCCGTGGGTGGAAACGGAGTTTGATGAAGAATTCCGGCAATGGATTTTAGATTTTCCGAAAGATCAGATTCCGGTCATCTATGAGTTATTAAAGAAATATGAAACAGAAAAAGAAATTATTGTTTTCAAGTCGCGGGATGAAGCGGAAAAGTTCGCGTACATTTAATTCGAATTCGATAATATTATTATGAAAAAAGAACAGGCATGACATGAGAAGAAAGAGGTTATGAATCATCATGTCATGCCTGACTTTTACAAATTAGGAAAGAGGTTACTCTTTTACAGACTGCGTACAAGTACCTTCGACGGTACCGATTTTGCAAGTGCTGTCATAGACAAGAGAGCCATCGCATTGGATGTGATCTACTACAGAATATTTACTAAGTTCGATGGTTTCTGCACTAATAGATTCACAGTGGAGAGAAGCTGCTTCCAGCTGTGTACATTCAATATTTTTGACGTGATGAACCGGTCGCTTTTCAGAAGAAAAGAGACGGAAGGAGAGGACGTGGCAATTCTTTGGCACAATGCCAATGCGAACGTGTTCTCCAAATACATCGTTTAGCGTTGAAGATCCGTATAATTCTATATCATCTGCATTAATTTCATCATCATTTACAAAAGAGCCTGAAATGAGAATAGAATCTGCATAAATTTTGGCGTTATTACTCTTGATACTGCCGGAAGATTTTAATTCTTTTACTTTTATGTTCCGGTTAGTTGTCAGACTTCCGCTGACATGAAGTGTATTTCCGTGTACTTCGCAATCGGTCAGCTTGCAGGATCCGGATATATGACAGTCTTCTACCTGAAGTTCGCCGGAAGCCTTCAATGATCCGCTGATACGCAGTGCAGTACCTTTCAGGATGCAAGGTGCATTTGTGTGACAGCCTCCGGAAACTTTCAGAGTGTCAAATGTAATATCACCATCGATCGAGGCGCCTCCGGAAATACCGATGGTGTCATATTCTCCGGCAAAAATTGTTCCGCTTCCACTGATTTTAAGATCTTTTGTCATAGTGTTGTCCTCCTGAATTTATTCTTCAATATCTTCATCGAAAGTAAATGAAAATGTATCTTTGTAAGTTACTTTTATGCTGCTGCTCAGTTCCTGAAGCGATACCCGATCTGCAATTTCAATGCGGGAATCAAACTGAAACTGACTTGCTGTCCCGGTACATTCCACAAATAGGCTGTAATAATCTTGTCCGATTTTTAGAAGCAGCAGCTCCTGCTCTACATTTTCAATTTGGGATGCATTTTTAGCAGAGTGGGAAATAAGCTTTGTAAGCTGAGCAGTATCTAACAGTTCTTTTTTCTTCCAGTCACTGAAAATAATCATAATCAGCACTTCAATGAAACGAAAAGTATCCTTTTCAAGCTGATCCATGAATTCAGCAGCCACATCAATATCCACTTCCTGAAATTGTTCCAGATCTTCTTCGCTGAATATGCGGTTGGTTACTTCCGGCGCGAGAAGATTAGCCAGTTCTTCCAGAGAATAATGGTCTTTCAGCTTCTGGATTGCCCGAATCCGCTTTAAGATCAATTCTTTTGGAAAAAAAGTCTCCTGTCCGGTAGAGCTTGGGCGTTTTACGAACCAGTTTTCTGGAATCAGGCCTTCGCGTTTCCAGCGATAGAGCTGTCCGTAGGAGATGCCGGTAACTTGCAGCAAATCTTTTTTTGAAATCTCCATCATCATACCCCCTGAAATGTTATGTGATAAAACAATGTTTTATTCATGTGATTATAATAACATAACATTGTTCTATTGTAAAGGGCGTTTTGGAAAAATAGTATGTTTGTGATGAAAAATGTATTATACTGTAATTTATTAAATATCATTATGATTTTGTACACGGATGATTTAGCAGCAGGTAATGAGGAGGAAGGCAATGAAAGAAGTTATGTTTGGCTGTGCAGAAGCTGATATTACACCGACATATCCGGTAAGGACACTTGGATTTTCAAGAGAGGATGAATGGTCTCAGGGAGTGGAAAGCCCTCTTCTTGTACAGACAGCAGTGTGGAAATCAAAAGAGGAAATCTGTTGTCTTATTACACTTGACCATATTGGATTTTCCAAAATAAAAGCGCAGGAGCTTCGGGAGAAGGTTTCTATCAAACTTGGAGTTTTGCCGGAGAAAGTAATGATCTGCTTTTCTCATACGCATTCCGCTCCGGATGAAATGTTGGAGAAACGCTATTTAAGGTTTGTTTTTGCTCAGGTGCTCAATTGTCTTGATCGGACATTAAATCATATGTGCCCGATTCAGGCGGTATGGGGAAATGCGATAGTAGATATTGGAGTCAATCAGAGAAAAGGAGGATTTTCGGTAGACAGGCGGGCAGGCATTTTGCTTGTAACAGACTTGACAGGGAAACCGCTTTTAATACTGCTTCGTTTAACCGCTCATGCCAATGTACTGAAGCAGGATAATTATCTTATTTCTCCGGATTATTTTGGAGCAGTTCGAAAACGGATGAAAGAAGAATATCATTGCCAGATTATGGTTACACAGGGAGCATCAGGAAATATTGCTCCTAAGTATTTTCAGTCCCGGCTGACACCGACAGATGCTGCGGGAGAAGAATTTATCAGAAGTGAGACTGCTCTTAATGATATGGCTGAAGAAATCTACATACAGACAGGGAAGGTGATAGCATACATGACTCCGCATCCGATTCAGCAGCTGGCGATGTATTCCAAACAAGTGCATCTGTATTCGGAAATTCCGGAGTATATGAGGGTTGGAGCTTGAAAAAGAAGGATGCAAAGCAGAAGAACAGAGCTGGCTGAAAGAAATTAAGAAACTTCGGGAGGAGAATGTACGAGAGCAGCTTGATGTGACGGAAGTGCAGTATTTTGTTCTGGGAGAAGGTTGTATTTGTGGCGTAGCAAATGAAGTGATGTGTGAATTTGCATTGAATCTCAGCCAGAATCTTCACTGGGAATATTTTTATTTTGGCGGTTATACAAATGGGTGTGCGGGATATTTCCCTGAGGAGGGGGAATTTGATAAGGGAGGATTCGAGATATACTGGTCTATGCTGATCTATTACGCTTACTATAATCGGGTTTGTCCGCTTAAGAGAGAGTCAGCGAGAATTCTGACAGAATTTGTTATGCAGCATGCCCCGAAGCAGATAGAATGATCTGGCTAAAAACAGGAAGGGAAAAACAAAACGTGTGCCAGACAAGCTGGAATGAAAGCAATCTGGCACACTTTTTTGTTGAATAATTGAATATAGGAATCATTAAAATACTTTTGTAGTCCATTTCGTGCAATCCCATACTTCTGACACAACATCCCGGTAAAATTCCGGCTCGTGACAGATCAGAAGGATGCTTCCGCGATATTCCTGAAGTGCTTTTTTAAGCGCGTCTTTGGCATCTACATCCAGATGGTTTGTAGGCTCATCGAGAAGCAGGATATTTGTTTCGCGGTTAACGACTTTGCAGAGGCGGACTTTTGCCTGTTCGCCGCCGGAAAGAACGCGGACCTGGCTTTCGATATGCTTTGTGGTAAGACCGCATTTTGCAAGAGCAGAACGGACTTCGTACTGGGTATAGGAAGGAAATTCGCTCCAGATTTCTTCGATACAGGTTGTTTTGTTGTCACCCTTTACTTCCTGTTCAAAATATCCGATCTGAAGATTTTCTCCAAGCTCCACAGATCCGCGAAGGGGCTCAATGAGTCCAAGAATACTCTTTAGGAGAGTGGTTTTTCCGATTCCGTTTGCTCCAACGAGGGCAATCTTTTGACCACGTTCCATAGAGAGTGTAAGCGGTTTGCTTAATGGTTCATCGTAGCCGATGACAAGATCTTTTGTCTCGAAAATATATTTGCCCGGTGTGCGTCCGATCTTAAAATGAAATTCCGGTTTCGGACGTTCGGCGGCAAATTCAATGAGATCCATTTTGTCCAGTTTTTTCTGGCGGGACATGGCCATATTTCTGGTAGATACTCTTGCCTTATTGCGGGCAACGAAATCTTTCAGTTCACTGATTTCCTGCTGCTGGCGGCGGTAGGCTGCTTCCAGCTGAGCTTTTTTCACTCCGTAAACTTCAAGAAAATGATCATAATCGCCTACATAGCGATTCAGTTCCTGATTTTCCATGTGATAAATAATATTAATAACGCTATTGAGAAACGGTATGTCGTGAGAAATGAGAATAAATGCATTCTCATATTCCGTCAGATAACGACGCAGCCATTCAATATGTTCTTCGTCCAGATAGTTTGTCGGCTCGTCCAGAAGAAGAATATCCGGTTTTTCCAGAAGAAGTTTTGCCAACAGAATCTTTGTGCGCTGGCCGCCGCTAAGATCGGTAACATCCCGGTCAAGTCCAAGATCAAGGATGCCAAGAGCTCTGGCAACTTCTTCTACTTTTGAGTCGATTACATAAAAATCATGCAGTGTCAGTGTATCCTGAATGGTGCCAAGCTCTTCCATCATAAGTTCCATCTCTTCCGGCGATGCATCGCCAAGAGCATCGCAGATCTGATTCATTTTTTCTTCGAGCGCAAACAGGTAAGAAAATGCGGATTTTAATACTTCTCGGATCGTCATTCCTTTTGTTAGAACAGTATGCTGGTCCAGATAACCTACACGGACATTTTTAGCCCATTCAATCTTTCCTTCATCTGGTTGAAGTTGGTTCGTTACAATTTTGAAAAAAGTGGATTTTCCTTCTCCATTGGCTCCTACCAGACCAATGTGTTCTCCTTTTAAAAGACGGAAGGAAACGTCTTCGAAAATGGCACGGTCACCAAAACCGTGAGTCAGATGTTCAACATTTAAAATACTCATTTGGAAACTCCTTTTGTATAGATATCTGTATAGAAATATTGGTCCGGACAGTACCGGAAACCGGTAATTTTCAGTGGATATTGTACAGGATTTGGAGCCGCTTTGCAAGTAGGATACAAGTGAATGCTAAGATTCAGTGATTCCGATGAAAATTTTGTGAGTGCAGGGATATTTCTTTACAAAAGAATTGTTTTCAAGTAAAATGAAATAGTGTACTAATAATGCTAGTACAGTTAAAGTGATGAAGTGATAAATGAGAAAGGAAAGGAGCATTTTGCATGATCACAATTGATTCTCAAAACCGAAAACCGATTTATGAGCAGATTATTGATCGATTTCAGGTATTGATCATGAAGGGAATACTTGCCCCTGATTCACAGATGCCGTCCGTCCGTTCTCTTGCGGTAGAACTGTCCATCAATCCTAATACGATCCAGAAAGCGTATGCGGCACTGGAACAGCAGGGATTTATTTACTCGGTAAAAGGACGTGGAAATTATGTTGCAGATTGCAGCGGATTGAGAGAACAGAAGAAACAGGAATTATTTTGTAAATTCCGGCAGTATATCTCTTATGGAAGAGAAATTGGTATCTCAAAAGAAGAGTATCAAGAGGTGTTAGAGGAATGCTGGAAGGAGGGGATAAGATGATTAAGGTCAACGATGTGAGTAAGAAATTTCATGAAATTCAAGCGCTTGACAGTGTAACGACAAGCATTCAGGAGGGACATATTTTTGGATTGCTTGGAAGCAATGGAGCTGGCAAAAGTACATTTTTGCGTATTTTAAGCGGTGTCTTGAAACCGGACAGCGGAACCGTCTTCATTGATGAAATGCCGGTATTTGAGAATCCGAAAGCAAAATCGGAGATTTGTTTTCTGGCAGATACGGCTTACTTTCTTCCCAATGCAACTCCGGCGGTTATGCGGGATTATTATGCAGAACTGTATGAGAAGTTTGATAAAGAAGAATTTAATCATTTGGCAGAGAAATTTCATATTGATATGAAACGGCGTATTACAACATTGTCAAAAGGAATGAAGAAGCAGCTTTCCGTATTGCTTGGAACATGTACAAAAACGAAATATCTGTTTTGTGATGAGACATTTGACGGATTAGACCCGGTAATGCGTCAGGCAGTTAAGAGCCTGTTTGCTTCAGAAGTTATGGAGAGAGAGTTTACGCCGGTAATCGCATCCCATAATCTGAGAGAGCTTGAGGATATTTGCGACCATGTGGGACTTCTGCATCAGGGTGGAATTTTGTTTATGAAAGATCTGGAAGAAATGAAGTTTCATATTCACAAAGTACAGTGTGTACTGAATAACAGCCTGGATGAGGAAGAGGTACTGAAAGAGCTGGATGTACTTCAGACAGAGAAGAGGGGATCTCTTCTGACAATTGTAGCACGGGGAACAAGTATGGAGATACTGGACTGTATCGAATCGAGAAAGCCACTTTTTGCAGAAGTACTGCCGCTTTCTCTCGAGGAGATATTTATTAGCGAGACGGAGGTTGCTGGATATGGAATCACAGATTTCTTGTATTAAGATGATGAAACGAGATGCCCGGACAAGAGGCTGGGTTCCTCTTCTGACTGCAGTGCTTTTGATGATCGCGCTTCCGGTATCAATACTTCTTCAGACAGAGAATAAAATTCAGTGGGCGGCAGATGTTTTACCGCAATTTACAGAAACAGATATGGCAATCTGGTTTCGGGAACTGGTCGGCGCCGGTAATGGGATGACAGGAACTGTGACCGTATTTTGCGCTCTGGTAATCGGAATGACAGGATTTTCTTATTTACATTCTGTAGAAAAAACAGATTTTTATTACGCACTTCCGGTAAAGCGAAGTCGTTTTATGACTGTGCGCTACATTAGCGGTGCGTTGATGTTTATCATTCCTTATATCGTTAATTACGGACTCGTCGTTCTTGTTGGTGTGCGTCATAAGATTCGGATAGCGAAGGCAGGATTGTGGTATGGACGTACAATGTTAGTGACAATTTTATTCTTTTTGCTGTTTTACACGCTAACAGTGCTTGCTATGTTCTTGACCGGGAAACTTTTGGCAGGAGCTGTTCTGGCAGTTGGATTCTTTTCTTACGGGATGTTGGTATCATTTGTTATTCAGCAGCTCTGTATTAAATATTTCGCTACATTTTTACCGTTGGAAGGAATTGGAGCGATTCTCTCACCAGTGAAGCTTATATGCTGGAAGGGAAAGTGGCAGGCCGTGAAAACGTATTTGATGTTGCCTGGTATTTAGGAATTTTTGCAGTGATTGTTGGGATTTATGTTCTGCTGTTGATCTGTGCCAGATTCCGACCGGCGGAAGCAGCGGAACGAGTGATTGCATTTAGGAAAATGGAAGGGATCATCAAAATTGCAGTTGCGGTGCCGGGAGCGCTGGCTTGTGGTTTGATCGTTTTTATGAACGGTGCAGAGAATACTCAGTGGTTTGTGATCAGTTGTCTCATGGCAGCAGTCATCATCAGTTTTGCAGTCTCATTCAGTTATTATATGGATTCGGCAGAATTTTTTAAGCTTCGGCTGACAACAGTGATTTCAGTGCTGCTTGTGGCAGGCTGTCTTGCTGTCTTTCACTATGATCTGCCGGGATATGACAGTTATCTCCCGAAAGAATCGCAGTTATCAGGAATGGCTGTCAAGTTTGATGGCATACTGAAGTATTATGGAGGCGTAGGAGAGCATTATCGGGATGCAGAACAGCTTCAGTTAGATCATATGGAGACTGCTGTGACACCGGAAATGTATGAAGAGATTCGTCAGATTGTCTCTAAGCAGACAGAAAGAAAAATGACAGATCAATACGATAGTGAGATTTTTCGGATCAGTGTTATGTACCATTTGGAAAATGGGCGAAAGATTTACCGTACTTACTATGAAAAAGAAGAACGTCTGAGAGCATTTGCAAAGAAAATGCTGAATCAGGAAGAATATGTCGAGAAACTCTGTGATCTGGATGCTTTTCTGAAGTGCACGATGCAGGATGGAACGGTGCAGGATCTTCGCACGAATGAGATTCAGCTGCTGTTTGATGAAAAAGAACTTCACGAACTCTTTTCTTTATACGCAGAAGAGATGAGAACTGCTAATTTTAGCCAGCTGATCCATGAACATATGGTTGGAGAACTTTCGGTTGCGTATTCCTCTGCTCCGGAAAAGGATGTTTTTACAACCGAGTATTTTACAATCTACGATAGCTTTGACAGTGTGATTGAATATTTAAAGAAAGCGGGATTTGAGCTGAACCAATCTTACCGGCCGGAGGAAATTTTATCTATAACGGTAGAGACTTACGAAGAGGGAGAAGAAAATGTAAATCGCGAGATCATTACAGATTCTGAGCAGATTCATCGACTTTTCCCATACTTGAATAAGTATGCGGTTGGGACTATCTGGTATGACTCAGATGCATTTGTGGAGAACATGATGTTATCGGTTGTATGGAAAGACGGTAATACAAGTAATTATGAACTAAGGGCAGGAGGAGAGGATTTGCTATGAGATTTTTTCATTTATCCGATCTGCACATAGGAAAGCAGCTTCATTTTTATAACCTAAAAGAAGATCAGGAAGTGATTTTGGCAGAGGTTGTCTCATATGCGAGACAGCTTCGGCCGGATGCAATTGTCATTGCCGGAGATATTTATGATAAAACAGTCCCGTCCGCAGAGGCGGTGACTGTTTTTGACCATTTTTTGACTGAACTTTCGAAACTATCCATTCCCGTGCTTGCAATTAGCGGCAACCACGATTCTGCCAGACGACTGGAATTTGCGGGGGAGATTTTGCGAAACAATCAGATTTATCTTGTTGGAACGCCTCCGCAGTCAGAAGAGGAATGGATTGTAAAAGTTCCATTTCGAGATTGCTATGGGGAAGTCTGTTTTTATCTTCTGCCATTTCTGAAACCGGGATATGTAAAAGGAGTCTTTCAAGGGGAAATACCGGAGAGTTATGATGCGGCGGTCAGAAAGCTTCTGGAGCGGGAAACGCTTTCTAATGAGGCCAGGAATGTGCTTGTAGCACATCAGTTTTTTACAGGGAGTTCGGAAGAACAGCCGGAAACTTGTGACTCAGAGACATTTTCCATCGGAGGAATTGACAATGTCTGTGCAGATGCAGTGAAAGCCTTTGATTATGTAGCGCTTGGTCATCTGCATGGGGCGCAGCAGGTAGGAGAAGAGAAAATACGGTATTGCGGCACGCTTTTGAAATATTCTGTCAGTGAGGAAAAGCAGAAGAAAGGGCTTTTGATGGTAGAACTGAAAGAAAAAGGAAGCTTGCCGGAACTGACAGTACTTCCGCTTCATCCGCTTAGAGATGTGCGCCGGTTAAAAGGAACATTGGAAAAACTTCTGGAAGAAGCACAGGGAAAGGTGCAGGAAGACTACGTCAGTGTGACATTGACAGATGAGACAGAACCATATCGGCCGAAAGAGCGGCTGAGTGTTTATTATCCGCATTTGCTGGAAATCCGAATAGAGAACAGCAGGACGAAGCGGACGCTGGAATCCTTTGAAGAAGAATTGAAAATGGCAGGACCGTTTGAAATTTTCCAAGGATTTTATGAAGAGCTGCACGGAAGAACATTGAATGAGAAACAAAAACAGATTATGGAAGAGATTTTTGAACAGGCGAAAGGAGACGAAAGGTCATGAAACCGCTGAAATTGATTCTGTCAGCGTTCGGCTCTTATGCAGGGCGGGAAGAAATTGATTTTACGAAAGTATCTCATGGAATTTTTCTGATCGCAGGGGATACCGGCGCAGGAAAAACGACTGTGTTTGATGCGATTACTTATGCGCTCTATGGGGAAACAAGCGGGCGGAAGCGTCAGGGATCTATGATGAGGAGTCTGTATGCGGAAGATACAGCGGAGACTTTTGTAGAATATCATTTTCTCTATCAGGGCAGAAATATCAGATTCGAAGGAATCCGGAGTATTGGCGGGCGAGTAAGCGAAGAGCTGCAGACGGAAGTCAGAAACTTGTAAAAGAGGCAGCGAGCGCTGAGTTGATGCTTCCGGATGGACAGATATTTCCCGGCAAAAAGCGGGAGACAGATGAGAAGATTCAGGAACTGATCAGCCTGGATGTCAATCAGTTTACGCAGATTGCCATGATTGCGCAGGGAGATTTTCTTCGTCTGCTGTACGCAGAGTCCAAAGAGCGCAAGGTGATTTTCTCCAAAATATTTCGTACGAATCTTTATCATCAGGTACAGGAAGAATTAAAACGGAAAACGAAGCAGCTTGGGGATTCACTGATGGAAGTGGAACATGCATGTATCCGGGAAGTGGAACGGATTGACAGTGAGGATGCGGACTGGGTACAGTTGTGCCAGCAAAAAATCTATGATCCGGGAATGGTCAGACCGCTGTTAAAGAAAATTGTGAAAGAGGGAAGAGAAAGGGAGCAAATGCTTGCAAAGGAGCGGGCAAAACTAGAGTCTGATCTGATGGAAAAGGGTGGATTGCTCCAACAGGCGGAAGCAGATAATATGCTGTGCCGGAAATTATCAGAAGCGTTAGAGGCGTACAAAAAGCTGCAGCAGCGGCAGGATGAATGTAAATCTCGGAAAAAAGCATGGAATCGGGGACAGATTCTGGAAAAGATTCAGGGAAAGGCTGAAATAAAACAAAGCTGTGACCGGGAAGTATTCCGGATGAAAGCACATTTGAAAACGATGGAAAGAGAAATCGTTATCCTTCAGAACGAGCTGCAGGAACAGAGGAAAACGGCGAAGAAGTGGAGTGAGCGTCTGGAAAAGGAACAGCCGGAGCTTCTGAAAAGAATCAGCGAACTGGAGCATACAGAAAAAGAATTCCAGTATTTGCAAAAGGAAATAAGGCAAAATGGCAGCAGAAGCGTCCTGCGCGATCTTGAGCTGCAGCAGGAAATTCCGGATTATTATCATCTGCTCAGAAAAACAGAGGAAGAGGCAAAACATTGCCGGGAAGTGAGAGAGGATCTGGAAGCTTTTGCTGCGGAATTGAAAACATTGAAAAAACTTCAAGAACAGGAAGCAGAGGCACAGAAGGTTTTGGAAGAGAAGAGCCTGTGCTACCGGAGAATTTCAAGCGTATATGATTCCGCTTTTACTGATTTTATAGCAGAACAGGCAGGTATTCTTGCAAGTAAGCTTAAGGAAGGAGAGCCGTGTCCGGTCTGTGGCTCCAAAGAACATCCTTCCAAATGCAGGCTGTCTGCACAGGCTCCGACACAATTAGAGGTAGAACAGGCGAAAAAGCAGAGAGAAGCTGCCGAGCATGAAGTATCTGATGCAACAGATCGGTATCTGCAGGTCAAATCCCGGACAGAAGGAAAGAAGCAGGAGGCTCTGGAGCGGGGAAATAAACTGATGGATGGTCAGTTCTCACTGGAAAATCATGCATATCAAACAGAATTGAATGCTGGGTGGAAGCGGGCAAAAGAACGGGAGCAGGAACAAAAGCAGCGGATGCGTTTCTTATTCGATGAATTGCAGGAAAAGAAAGAAGTATTTCGGAATCAGCTTCAAGGGCTTCAGAAAGAGGAAGCGCGCTGGAAAGAAGCGATGCAGAAAACAGAGAAGACGCTTCGAGAGAGGGAAGGCGCTTTTGGACAGGGAAAAAAAGCGCTTGAGCGATATGAACATCTGGCAGGAGAGGCGAGAGCGGAGTATGAACGCTTCTGGAAACGTATCAGATAACAGAAGCCATATATGAAGAAGAGGCGCCGCATCTGATTCCTAAGATCCGGGAAAATGAAGCATGGGTGCGTCGGTTTGAAAAAGAGCAGGCAGAGAGAAAAGGAATGTTAATTTCGCTTCAGGAACAGGCTTCGGGAAAACAAATCACAGATACAGAAGCAATGCAAGCAGAACTTCGACAGCTTCAGGAACAGAGAAAAATACAGGAACGCATTTACCAGAAGAAGTGCAGTCAAAATTATCAGAATGAGCAGGCGTTTGAGCAGTTGGAACGATACTGGAAAGAAATCGGCAGCCGAAAAGAAGAATATGAACTATTGCAGGATTTGAATAAAACGGCGAATGGTACCCTGAGTGGAAGTGTCAAACTGGACTTTGAAACGTATGTGCAGCGTCAGTATTTTAAACAGGTCATCTATGCTGCCAATAAGCGTCTTGTAAGGATGAATTTTGAACAGTTTTATCTGGAGTGCCGGGAAATTTCCAATCTGGGCAATCAAGGGCAGTCAGGGCTTGATATGGATGTAAAGAGCTTCCTGAATGATTCGGTTCGGGATGTCAAGACGCTTTCTGGCGGAGAATCTTTTTTGGCAGCGTTAGCTATGGCGCTTGGTCTGGCAGATATCATTCAGAATACTGCCGGAGCAATACGGCTGGATACCATGTTTATTGATGAGGGATTTGGTTCTCTCGATGATGAATCCCGCAATCAGGCAATTCAGATATTAAATGAGCTGGCAGGAGATGAGAGGCTTGTAGGAATTATTTCTCATGTCAATGAATTGAAGGAGCAGATTGATCGCAAACTTTTCATAGAAAAGGGAGAAAATGGAAGCAAGGCGCACTGGGAGCTATAAAAGGCTTGAGAGATTTTAAAAGAATACCCCCATTTGAAATGGAATATTAAATCCATATCAGATGGGGGTTTTTCTATGTTTTGTAAGATGAAAGGTCTTACTGATTCAGCTGTTTCATAGCTCTGACTTTCAATGGAAGTCCAAAGAGGTTGATAAATCCTTCTGCGTCATGATGATCATAGAGTTCTCCGGTTGTAAAGCTTGCAAGAGATTCGCTGTACAGTGAGTATGGAGAAGTTGTTCCGGCTTTGATGATATTGCCTTTGTATAGTTTGAATTTCACTTCTCCTGTTACATATTCCTGAGTTGTCGTGACGAAAGCCTGAATTGCTTCACGAAGTGGGGTAAACCATTTTCCTTCATAAACAACCTGTGCCAGTTTATTGCCCATTTCTTTTTTCACTTCATAAGTTGCACGGTCTAATACAAGTTCTTCCAATTGCTGATGTGCCTCCATAAGAATGGTTCCGCCAGGAGTCTCATAAACACCGCGGGATTTCATGCCAACAACACGGTTTTCCACAATGTCTACAATACCGATGCCGTGTTTTCCGCCAAGTTCGTTTAATTTTCGTATAATATCAGATACTTTCATTTCTACGCCGTTGATGCTTTTTGGAACACCTTTTTCAAATGTCATTGTCACATATTCCGGTTCATCAGGTGCTTTCTCCGGAGTGACGCCAAGAACGAGCAGATGATCATAGTTTGGTTCCGCGGCAGGATCTTCCAGTTCCAGTCCTTCATGCTGATATGCCATAAGTTACGGTCACGGCTATAGCTTTGTGTCGCATCAAATGGAAGATCGATGCCATGTTCCTGGCAATAAGCGATTTCTTCTTCACGGGACTGCATTGTCCATAAATCAGTCATACGCCATGGGGCGATAATCTTTAGTTCCGGTGCAAGGGCTTTGATGCCAAGTTCAAAACGGATCTGGTCATTCCCTTTTCCGGTAGCACCGTGGCAAATAGCAGTAGCTCCTTCTTTTTTCGCAATTTCTACAAGCTTGGCAGCGATGCCCGGACGTGCCATAGAAGTTCCGAGTAAGTATTTATTTTCATAAACAGCGCCAGCCTGCACACACGGTACAATATAATTGTCACAGAAATCGTCGGTAATATCTTCAATATATAATTTAGATGCGCCGGAGAGTTTTGCGCGTTCTGCCAGTCCATCCAGTTCTTCGCCCTGTCCGCAGTCAATGCAGCAGCAAATAACTTCATAGTCAAAATTCTCCTTTAACCATGGGATGATGGCGGTTGTATCTAATCCGCCGGAATATGCCAGTACAACTTTTTCTTTCATAATCTATATCCTCCTACAAAATGTAATCTTTTTAAGCGATGAATATAATATACAACTTAATTCATAAATATGCAATATATTTTTGAAAATAATAATAAAAACTTATAAATAATCAAAAATACACAATGATTATGAATAAAAATTAGTTTAAAAGGGTTTGTGGATAATATTAAGGGAAGCAAATGCGATAAACAGGGGAAAGATTGGTTATACTTTTAAAAAAGGAGGATGAGCAGTATATGGCAGGATGGATTATTGCACTGATTTCAGGAGTGTTGATGAGTGTGCAGGGAGTATTTAATACAGAAGTGACAAAAACGACAGGGATGTGGGTAAGTAATGGATGGGTACAGTTTAGCGCATTTCTTACTTGTGTGGCAGTATGGCTCTTTACCGGAAGAGACAGTATTGCAGCGCTTACAAAGGTGCAGCCTCGTTTTATGTTAGTTGGAGGTGTAATCGGAGCCGGAATTACCTGGACGGTTATTGCAAGTATGAAACAGCTTGGTCCGGCAAGGGCCGTGCTTCTAATAGTTGTGTCGCAGATTTTGGCAGCGTATCTCATAGAGCTTTTGGGGCTGTTTGGAGTGGAGCAGGCACAATTTGAATGGCGTAAGGCAATAGGAATGGCGCTGGCAATTGCAGGGGTTATGATTTTCCAATGGAAATAGTGAAGTTGCCGTTGAGCTTTTGTAATAGAGTTGTTATAATAAAATGTACAGCATCTAAGGGGCATCTGGACGTTCGGGAGAATGAAAGGAAAAAAGATGCAGAAACAAATGATAAGAATCAGCAATTTGATAGTTCTGGTGCTTTGTCTGCTGACAGGTACCGGGTGCGGCAGTGAGAAAGAAGAAATGGAGCCGTTTTTGATTGAGGAGGAAGTTCAGGAGCAGGAGAGAGTTTCTTCTGAAGAAGAGGAAAATAAAGATACACAAATACAGGCGGAGGAAGCAAAAGCTCCGCTGACCGTGTTTGTTCATGTGTGCGGGGCTGTGAATCATCCGGGAGTCTATGAACTTCCGGAAGGAAGCCGTATCTTTGATGCGGTGGAAGCTGCCGGAGGCATGACAGCGTCCGCAGCAGTTGTGTATCTGAATCAGGCGGCGCTTGTAACAGATGGGCAGCAGCTGTATGTGCCGACGAAAGAGGAAGCAGATGCAGGAAATGCGATGTCGCCTGCTGCACAGAGTGAGGTATCCGGACAGGCAGAAGATGGGAAAGTGGATTTGAACCACGCTTCGAAAGATGAGCTTATGACACTTCCCGGAATCGGAGATGCAAAAGCAGAAAGCATTATCCGTTATCGCGAGGAACAGGGAGGTTTTCAGTCTATCGAAGAACTGATGAAGATTGAGGGGATTAAAGAAGGTGTATTCCAAAAGATAAAGGACGATATTACAGTCACATAATAAGATAAAGGAGACGCATTATGGGGAAAAGAATCTTAGTGGTAGATGATGAAAAGTTAATCGTGAAAGGAATCCGTTTCAGCTTAGAGCAGGAAGGGATGGAAGTAGACTGTGCATATGATGGGGAGGAAGCATTGATGTATGCGAAAGAAAATGAGTATGATCTCATACTGTTAGATGTTATGCTTCCAAAGCATGATGGATTTGAAGTATGCCAGACAATCCGGGAATATTCAGATGTTCCGATCATTATGCTGACGGCGAAAGGCGATGATATGGATAAGATTCTCGGCTTGGAATACGGGGCAGATGACTATATCACAAAACCATTTAACATATTAGAAGTAAAAGCACGGATGAAAGCGATTATGCGCCGGATGAATAAGCGGGAACAGACGAAAGAAGAGAAGACGCTTGTGAAGGGCGACATGACGATTGACCGTGACAGCAGGAGAGTCTTTATTGCAGAAAAAGAGATGAATCTGACGGCAAAAGAATTTGATCTGCTGGAACTTCTCGCGGCAAATCCGAATAAAGTATACAGCCGTGAAAATCTTTTGAATCTTGTGTGGGGATATGAGTACCCGGGAGATGCGAGAACAGTGGACGTTCATATCAGGAGACTGAGAGAAAAGATTGAAAAGAATCCGAGTGAACCAAAATATGTACATACAAAGTGGGGAGTTGGTTATTATTTTAGGGGATAAGCTGGTATTCCGGAAACGATTTTTAAAGAGTCTTCGCTTTCGGATTATTGTTATGCTTGTAGCGGTAGGCATTATTCCGTGTCTCATTTTAAAAGCAACAATTCTCAGCAATTATGAGAAAAGAGCAGTTTCACTAAAAATATCGGAGCTTCAGAATCAAAGCATGATTCTTTGCGATCAGCTTGACAATGCAGACTATATGGAACATATGGACTCAGAAGTGATTAATGCGGAATTACTGCAGTTTTCTAATATTTATAATGGCCGTGTGATGATCGTAGATGATCATTTTCAGATCATCAAAGATACATATGACGCAGATCAGGGAAAAACACTGGCATCCAGCGATGTGATTAAGTGCTTTCGCGGGAAAGGAACGAATCGCTATGATATGAAGAATCGATATATTGAAGTAACATCGCCGATTCTGCAGAACAATAGGAGGGCTGTTGAAGGCGTTATGTTGGTAACTGTCTCCATTGATGCGATTTTAGATAGTGCGGAGATACTTGAAGGGAAAGCAAATCTTGTAGCGATCACAGTATTTATTTTACTGATTGGCATTGCGGTACTGATCGCAGCTGTACTTGTCAGACCTTTTGGGAGAATTTCCAGGGCAATTGAAGGCGTAACGGAAGGTTATGATGAATCATGCAATCTGCACGAAAATGCCTACACAGAGACGGAATTGATTTCGGATGCATTTAATAAAATGATCGGACGACAGAAGGTGGTAGATGATTCCAGACAGGAATTTGTCTCCAATGTCTCCCATGAGCTGAAAACACCTCTGACCTCTATGAAAGTACTTGCAGATTCACTTCTGGCACAGGAGGATGTTCCGGTAGAATACTACAAGGAATTTATGGGAGATATCGCAGAGGAAATTGAGCGGGAGAATAAGATTATCAATGATCTTCTTTCCCTTGTAAAAATGGATAAAACTGCTTCCGGTCTGAATATTAAGCCGGAAAATATCAATGAATTGCTGGAACGGATTTTGAAACGTCTTCGTCCAATTGCGGCAACAAGAAACATTGAGGTGGTTTTTGAGAGTTTTCGTCCGGTAACGGCAGAGGTAGATGAGGTAAAGCTATCGCTTGCTTTTTCCAATCTGGTAGAAAATGCAATCAAATACAACATAGATGAAGGATTTGTACATGTATCGCTGAATGCAGATCACAAATATTTTTATGTAAAAGTAGTTGACAGCGGTATCGGAATTCCGGAGGAGGCGCAGGATCATATCTTTGAGAGATTCTACCGGGTAGATAAGTCTCATTCCCGGAAGATTGGCGGAACAGGGCTTGGTCTTGCAATTACGCGCAATGCCATTGTGATGCACCGCGGAGCTATTAAAGTGTACAGTAAGCCGGGCGAGGGAACTACGTTTACGGTTCGGATTCCGCTGATGTACATTACGCAGAAATCATAAAAGGAGAGAGACATTTGAGAAAATATTATCGGTTTGCTGCCGTGTGTCTTGTGGTCCTGATTGCGCTTGGGACAGTCGGATGTAAAAAAGAAGAGAAGCAGAAAACAAAAGGCCGCAGCATCTTTTATGTGAACATGGACCAGACTGGGATTGTACGAGTTCCCTATGAAGCAAAAAAAACAACTGCCGGACAGGAAGTGGAAACAATCCTGAAGAAAATGAAGGAGAACCCGGATTCTCTTGAATATCAGGCTGCAATTCCGGAAATGATTACGGTGCAGGGAATTACCGGGATTACAAATGAGCAGAAGATCCTGGGACTTGATTTTAACAGCGAATATATGCAAATGGATCCGGTAACAGAAGTCTTAATGCGGGAAGCCATTGTTCGGACAATGGTGCAGATTGAAGGGATTGATTCTGTTGTGTTTACGGTAGATCAGGTTCCGCTAAAAGATAAATACGGTAAAGAAATTGGCGAGATGCGCTCGTCAGACTTTCTGAAGGATACGGGCTCAGCTCTGCATTCTTATAAAGTAACAACATTAAATTTATATTTTGGAAATGAAAATGGAGATCAGCTTGTGGAGCAGCGGGTAAGGATTCCGTATAACAGCAATACTTCTCTTGAAAAAGTAGTGTTGGAACAGTTGGTGGAAGGACCGTCGAACAATAAAATGACAGGAACGCTGCCGAAGGAACTGAAGATTTTAAGTGTGGCGGTACGAGACGGCGTTTGTTATGTGAATCTGGACGAGACGTTTCTAAGCGGGCCCTATCAGGTTCAGCCTAAGGTAGCGATCATGTCGATTGTAAATTCCATTATAGATTCCGGCAGTGTATCTCAAGTACAGATTTCAGTCAACGGTTCCGGAGATCAGGTGTTTCAGGGAGCGATTCCGCTTGATCGGCCATTTTCTATGGATCTGGATATTGTAGAAGGATCGAAATAGAAAGAGGTTTTATGCGAGGAAGACCATTATGTATGGTATGCCTTATCTTTTTATGTGTCACAGGGATATTAGTAAAAGCAGGAGTGATATCAGGAATCCCGGAGGATTCCTGGATCGCTCTAAGAAAACTAGCCTCCTTTGAGACGTGTACGGTAACAGGAATGGCATACCGTGTAGAACAAAAAGAAACAAATCAAATCATTTATCTAAAACAAGTTCAGCTGCAGGCTGATCTGGAAGGGAAAAATCAATTCATGCTTCCGGTCAAAGCCTGTATCATATATGACAAATCATTTACAAAAATTCCAATTGGAGCAAAAATCAAAGGAAAAGGGAAAATAAAGTTATTTGAAAGCGCGCGCAATCCGGGCAATTTTGTGCAGGACTTTTATTATGAAAAACAGGGGATTCTTTGTTCTGTTTTTGCAGAAAAGAAGATAGAGATAAAAGCAAAGTCTGCACCATACGGGAAACTTTTAACATGGCTAGTTGGTGTAAGGAGCAGGTGGAATCAACAGTTAATCGAGAAAGCAGGAAAAGAGGCAGGAGGAATTCTTGCTGCGATACTTACAGGAGAAAAAACAAATCTGGAACCCAATATCAAAGAACTCTATCAGAAAAATGGAATAGGACATATTTTGGCTATATCGGGACTTCATGTTTCCTTCATCGGACTTGGAATGTATCAGATTTTGCGAAAGGCTGGATGTCCTTTTTTCCTGGCCGGTGCAATGAGTATGGCAATTCTTGTGCTCTATATGCTGATGGTGGGCAGTTCAGTGTCTGTAATTAGGGCAGTGCTGATGCTTTCTATTCGAATTGGTGCAGATATTGTCGGACGGTCTTATGATCTTGTTACTGCGCTTTTTGCGGCGGCAGCCGTTACAGTCATCTGGAGACCTCTTTACTTAAAGGATGCCTCTTTTCTGATGTCGTATGGAGCAATTCTTGGGATTTTAGTAATGACACCGGTAGTTAGACGTATTTATCGGGGAAGCAGGAAGATTGTTAATGCATTTCTGGGAGGTCTCGGACTGCAGTTATTTCTTTTGCCGGTGATGTTATATTTTTATTATGAATTTCCACCATATTCGGTAATATTAAATCTAATTGTGATCCCACTTTTGACGATACTTATGGGAGGAGCCATCGGAGGAAGTATTTTGAAACTTGCAGGAGAGATATTTGCCCCCATAGTTCCATTTGCCTTTCTGTGTGAGGGACTTAGCAGTATTAGTTTGTCTGTTTGTCGGATGATTCTGCGATGTTATCAGCTGTTTGGCGAGTGGTGCATGGAACTTCCGGGTGCACGAATCATCTGCGGAAGACCGGGAATGTGGCAAATCATAGGTTATTACAGCATTTTATTTCTGCTTTCGTTTGTGACCAGAAAGATAGAACGGCGTGAACGTAAGGAGGAACAAAAAATCCGGCAGACAGTAGGAATCGCAGTAATACTTACGGCAGCAGTGATTTTTTGCATAACGAATTTCAGAAAGTTTGATCGGAATTTGGAAGTTACACTTCTGGATGTGGGGCAGGGAGACTGCATTTATATACGGACACCTTCAAATAAACATTTGTTAGTAGACGGTGGAAGTACAGATTTAAAACAAGTAGGAAAATATCGGATTGAACCATTTCTTTTGTCCAGGGGAGTAAGAGCATTGGATTATGTGATGATTACACATGGGGATAGTGATCATTATAGTGGAGTGGAAGAAATGATTGAAAGACAAATGAGTGGTGTTAAGATAGAACGGTTTATGCTTCCGGCTGTCTGGAGGGAAAATGAGGCTCTTAGTCATTTGGCGGCGGAAGCACTCAAGAAACATATACTGGTAGGAGAATTTCAGCCGGGGAGAGGGATTGCAGATGGCAGATGCAGACTTTTATGTCTGCAGCCGGGAATAGAACAAAGTCAGTGGGAAACAAATGAAGCATCGCTTGTTATGCATCTGAGTTATGGGACTTTTTCTATGCTGTTGACAGGAGATGTGGAAGGAAAAGGTGAAGAATTGCTCTGTCAATCAGGAAAGCTTTCTGAAATAACTGTTCTGAAAACCGCTCATCACGGATCAGAGCATTCCACACCGGAGCAGTTTCTCGAACAGACAAAGCCCAAATTGGCTCTCGTTTCTGCAGGAATTGAAAATGTGTATGGTCACCCGCATCCCAAGCTGTTGGAACGTCTAAAATCATTTGGGATTCCGGTCTATAATACAGCAAAATCAGGAGCATTAACTGTGAAAACAGATGGAAGAAAAACTACGATAGAAGTATTTGTTCCAAATTAATCTGTAACCAGATGATTATGGATGATACTTCGGATGCTCATGTTCAAATAAGGACGCAGTTTCTCAAAAGGGATCGGATCATTATGTAAGATGGTACTGTAGCTGACAGAGCTTGCCAATTCAATAATCATGAAAAGCATGATATCAGGGTCTTTTAAATGAACATCGGGGTTGCTGTGTATAAGAGCATCGTATAGTGAAAGACAGTCAACTTCCGGCTGCGGAAGCTGTGCAAAAAGCAACGCTTTATGGAAAATTCCCCAACTGAGATTTTTGGAAATAAAATTTAAAAGTTCCGGATGCTTTCCAAGTTCTTCTAATGTATAATTAACGAGAAAGATAATCTGATCTTCAAATTCCGGAAGATCTTCTTTCATCAGAGCCTCACAGGCAGAACGAAAAAGGATTCCTGCATGATGGGCAATCAGGCAGTCTCGTACTTGATATTTATCCTGAAAATATAAATAGAAAGTTCCTTTTGCTACACCGGCATTGTGAGTGATATCAGAAACGGTTGTCTTTTCAATACCTTGTTTGAGAAAAAGCTGGTAAGCGCTTTTTAAGAGACGTGACGCCTTTTCCTGCTTATTCATTTCAATTTTTCCCATGATGATTTCCTCCTTATCGTATTATATTATAAGATTGGAAAGAACGATAGTCAATAGAAAATGACTAAAAGTCAGTTCTTTTCCTGTTTTTTGCTTGACAAATGGGAGTAAGTTTCATAGAATGAAAAAAGAGTATGCACAAAAAGGAAAATGTGCGAAAAGGCAGGTGTGAAGATGATTATTCGATAGTATGACAAATGAAGGAAACAGAAGAGCGTTATATGACTGCATAAGAATGCAGTTTGTTTCTGTTGCCGGAATCCATACTATCTGAATGTCATTTACGCATTGTTGTTTTCGTATTTTCCTGAGAGGAAGTGCGAAAGGGGCAGGTTTGTGAAAGCGCCTGTCTGTATAATAGAAGATGCGTGTCAGATCAGAAGAGTCTGTTTCCGGAGCGGAACAGACTTTTTCTTTTGCTGTTAAGAAAGGAGCAAGTAGAATGCTACAGATAAAAGGACTGACCGTGACACATAAGAAAGATTTAAAAGTGATCATAAAAGATTTTTCCTTTGTGTTAAATGAAGGAGAGAAAGCGGTATTGATTGGCGAGGAAGGAAATGGAAAATCTACAATTTTGAAGCTAATCTGCCGGGAAGAAGAAACAGATTATGTTAGTTATGAAGGTGAAATTAACAGAGGAGGAATGAAGCTTGGGTATCTCCCGCAGGAACTTTCAGCAGAAGATGCGGAGAAAACCGTGTACGACTATTTAGCAGAAGAGGGACAGTTATTTTTATTGACACCAAAAGAGTTGTCTCGGCTTTCTGGAAAACTTGGGGTGGCCGGGGAACTTTTTTATTCAGAACAGAAGATGGGAACACTGTCTGGAGGGGAAAGAGTAAAAATACAACTTGCCAGACTTTTAATGGAACAGCCGGATGTGTTTTTTCTCGATGAGCCTTCAAATGATTTGGATCTGGATGCAATTGCATGGCTGGAACAATTTATTCAGGAGCTTAAGTGTCCGGTGATGTATATTCTCATGATGAAATGCTGATTGAGCATACAGCAAATGTAATTATTCATTTCGAACAACTGCGAAAGAAGACAGTGCCGGTGTATACGGTAGCTCGTACGTCTTATCAGCGGTACTGTCTGGACAGAGAGCAGAGATTTGCACATCAAATGCAGATAGCCAGAAAAGAACGGTGCGATCATCAAAAACAAATGGAGCGATATCAGCAGATTTATAATAAGGTGGAACATCAGCAGAATGTGATTAGCCGCCAGAATCCAGCTGGAGGGCGTTTGCTGAAGAAGAAAATGCATTCGGTAAAGTCAATGGGAAGGAGATTTGAGCGGGAGAAAGAACAAATGACAGAAATACCGGAGAAAGAGGAAGCAATCGGAATTGCTTTTGATAGAAAGATTTCTATTCCAAATGGAAAGACAGTAATTGATTTTGAACTTCCGCATCTTCAAGTGGGAGAACGGGTACTTGCAAATGATGTGAAGTTTCGAATGAATGGAAGTGAGAAGGTAGTAATCGTAGGCAGAAATGGAGTCGGAAAATCAACATTTCTTAAAAGTATTTGGGAACATCTGCAGAAGCGAACAGATTTGAAGGTTTCGTATATGCCGCAAAAGTATGAGGAACTTCTGGAAGATGGAAAGACGCCTGTGGAATTTCTGTCCCGAAGTGGTGATAAAGAAGAACAGACAAGAATACGATCATGGCTTGGCAGCATGAAATATACCCGGGAGGAGATGGAACATCAGACATCAGAACTTTCCGGAGGTCAGAAAGCAAAACTACTGTTTATGAAAATGAATCTTGACGGCAGTGAGGTGCTGATTCTGGATGAACCTACACGCAATATTTCACCGCTGTCAGGACCGGTGGTCCGCAATGCACTGAAATCATTTGGAGGGGCAATTATCAGTGTTTCTCATGATCGGAAATATATTCGTGAGGTGTGTGACACAGTATATGAGCTTACGGAAGAAGGACTTTCAAAAACATGCTTGTAAGAAGGGCGGATTCTGGTGTAAGATAGAAGAACAAAGAAAGACAGGAAGTTAGCTTATGCAGAGTTTGAATGAGGATTTAAAGACAGGACAGTTTAAGCATGTGTATCTCTTATTCGGAGAAGAGGCTTATCTAAAAAAACTGTATAAAGAGCGTCTGAGAAAGGCGATAGTTTCGGATGGGGATACGATGAATTTTTCTTATTTTGAGGGAAAGAATACGAACCCTCTGGAAATCATTGATCTGGCAGAGACGATGCCTTTTTTTGCAGAGCGGCGTTTGATTATGCTGGAAAATACAGGATTTTTTAAAAATGCTTCTCCGGAGCTGGCAGAATATATGAAGCAGATTCCCGAGACAACTTATTTTGTTTTTATTGAGAATGAGATTGATAAGCGGGGAAAACTATTTAAGGCAGTAAAGGAAAAAGGACGCCCGGTGGAGCTGGGGCGGCAGGATGAAAATACGCTGACCAAATGGATTCTTGGAAGAGTGAAGCGGGAAGGAAAGCAGATTTCGGCTCAGACAGTGAAGCATTTGCTTGAACGAAGCGGAACAGATATGGAGACATTGGAGAAGGAGCTGGAGAAACTATTCTGCTATACGCTTGAGCAATCGGCAATTACTGCAGCAGATGTGGATGCGGTGTGTACAGTGCAGATTACAAATAAGATTTTTGAAATGGTAGATGCGGTGGCAGGACGCAGACAGCGACAGGCGCTCGACTATTATTATGATCTTCTGGCGCTGAAAGAACCGCCGATGAGGATTTTGTTTCTTTTGGCAAGACAGTTTGGAATTCTGCTTCTCGTAAAAGATCTGACAGAGCGGCGGTATCCGAATCGTGAGATTGCATCGAAAGCGGGTGTTCCGCCTTTTGCAGTAGGAAAGTACCAGAGCCAGGCAAAAGCCTTTACAGCAAAGCGTCTCAAAGAGATTCTGGAGGCAGCTGTGAATGCTGAGGAGGCTGTTAAGACCGGAAAAATGGGAGATATTCTCAGTGTAGAGCTGTTTATTATAGAATATTCAAGATAAGAATTGAAAGGTAAATCTTTTTTATGGTATACTTAACAGAACGTGAAAATAGGATGGAGGAATAAATTGTGGCGACAATCGATCAGAGTAAGATTCGAAATTTTTGTATTATCGCACATATCGATCATGGAAAATCAACACTTGCAGACCGTATCATTGAGATGACAGGGCTTTTGACAAGCCGTGAGATGAAGGCTCAGGTGCTTGACAATATGGAACTTGAGCAGGAACGCGGAATTACGATCAAATCACAGGCTGTCCGGGTTGTATATAAGGCAAAGGACGGCCAGGAATATATTTTTAATTTAATTGATACGCCGGGACATGTGGATTTTAACTATGAAGTGTCAAGAAGTCTGGCGGCATGTGATGGGGCGATTCTTGTTGTGGATGCAGCCCAGGGTGTGGAGGCGCAGACGCTGGCGAACGTTTATCTGGCGCTGGATCACGATCTGGATGTGATTCCGGTTATCAATAAAGTGGATCTTCCGAGTGCGAGACCGGAGGAAGTCATCGAAGAGATAGAAGATGTTATTGGAATTGAGGCGCAGGACGCACCTTTGATTTCCGCAAAGACAGGACTGAATGTGGAGGAGGTGCTGGAACAGATTGTTCACAAACTGCCATCTCCTACAGGCAATCCGGATGCGCCGCTTCAGGCATTGATCTTTGACTCTGTATATGATTCTTACAAGGGAGTTATTGTATTCTGCCGCCTGAAAGAAGGCACGATCAAGAAGGGAACAACCATCCGCATGATGGCAACAGGCGCCCAGGCAGAAGTTGTGGAAGTCGGATATTTTGGCGCCGGTCAGTTCATTCCGTGCGACGAACTGAGCGCCGGAATGGTAGGATATGTTACAGCCAGTCTGAAGAATGTAAAAGATACCCGTGTCGGCGATACGATTACAGATGCGAACCGCCCTTGTGAGAAACCTTTGCCGGGATATAAGAAGGTAAATCCTATGGTATATTGCGGAATGTATCCGGCAGATGGGGCAAAATATCAGGACTTGCGGGATGCGCTTGAAAAACTGCAGCTCAATGATGCTGCACTTCAGTTTGAGCCGGAGACATCGGTGGCGCTTGGATTTGGCTTCCGCTGTGGTTTTCTTGGCTTGTTGCATCTGGAAATTATTCAGGAACGGTTGGAGCGGGAATACAATCTGGATCTTGTGACAACTGCACCGAGTGTTATTTATAAAGTGCATAAGATGAACGGAGAAGTCATTGACCTGACGAATCCGTCCAATCTTCCGGATCAGACGGAGATTGACTATATGGAAGAACCGATGGTCCGGGCTGAGATTATGGTAACATCTGAATTTATCGGAGCAATCATGGATCTGTGTCAGGAACGCAGGGGAATTTATGAAGGAATGGAATATATTGAGGAAACCCGCGCTGTATTAAAATACCGTCTGCCTTTGAATGAGATTATTTATGATTTCTTTGATGCCTTGAAATCAAGATCAAGAGGTTATGCTTCCTTTGATTACGAAATGACAGGCTATGAGAGATCTGAACTTGTGAAACTAGATATTCTGATCAATCGTGAAGAGATGGATGCATTATCCTTTATCGTTTTTGCAGATTCAGCGTATGAGCGTGGAAGAAAGATGTGTGAAAAGCTGAAAGAAGAGATTCCGCGGCAGCTTTTTGAAATTCCAATCCAGGCAGCGATTGGAAGCAAGATCATTGCAAGAGAAACTGTAAAAGCTATGAGAAAAGATGTGCTTGCCAAGTGTTATGGTGGAGATATTTCCCGTAAGAAAAAACTTCTGGAAAAACAGAAGGAAGGAAAGAAACGTATGCGCCAGGTTGGAAATGTAGAAATTCCGCAGAAGGCGTTTATGAGCGTTCTGAAATTGGACGATAAATAACAAGGAAAGAGAGGACAAACCGATGTGGGAATTAGAAAAGGCAACGCTGATCACAAATAATGATCGCGTGTATGAAAAGTACAAGAATGACTTGGAAGTAATCCTGCTCAAAACATATGAGGAGGTACTTCTAAAAACAAGAGACCTTGTGTATGACCGTCATGTACTGTTGACGCATCCACAGGCTTCCAGTTTAAAACCGAATCAGACACCGTACCGTTCGGTTGTTGTGTACCCAAAGGGTGAAGAGGATAATATGAAAGATATCATGCTGATTGAAAAATGTATTGAAACATTCCGTCAATGGCAGGATATCGCCAAGACACCGGATTCTTATGAGGAGAAGGTGGCAAATGACTTTAAAACGATTGACCTATCAGTAATTGACAATATTATCCCTCGAATCTGTTAAACGGTTTTACTACAGATACAAAGGGGAATAAGAATGACGTCAGAAAAAGATTGTTTGCATAAAGTTTCGTCAGAAAAAGAAAATTCCGGATATTTTAAAGGGTTGTCCAGAAGAGATTATATTCAAAAGGCGTACGACTTGATTCAAAAAGAAGGAATCCAGGCGGTATCGATCAGAAGGATCGCACAGGAGTTAGGGTGTTCTTCTGCCAGTTTATATCGACATTTTGAAAATCGGGATGAATTGTTATATTATGCAGAGCTTAGAACACTGAAGAATTATATTGTGCGTCTGAATCAGGCAGAACGGACCTGGAAAAATATATGGGATATCTATGTTGGAATATGGGACTGTTATGCAAGAGAAGCATTTGCAAATCCGGAAGCATATAACCTTTTATTTTTTACATATACGAATGAGAAGCTTCAGACATCAATCCGGGAATATTATGATATGTTTCCGGAAGACATTCGCGATTCAAACCAATTTTTCAGCGCGATGCTCCAGACGCCTGATTTTATGGGGCGAGATTTTGAAGTATGTAAGAAATGTGTCCGTGCAAATGTAATCTCATTTGAGAATGCACTTCGGATGAACCGGATGGTATGTATGCTTTATAAGGGATATCTGAAGACGATACTGGATGACGGAATTGAAGAACATCGAATGGAAGCGCGCGTGAACCAGTTCGTTGACGATGTGGACCGTATTGTTATGTCACTTGCAAAAGATATGAAAGGATATCAGGGATATCGAAAGCGAAATTTAAAGAACTGATCAAAAGAACTGATGAAAGTCAGTTCTTTTTTTGTTATTTTTGCATAAAATGATAATAGGAAAAAGCAATCAAAGAACTCTATTTATAGATAAAAGTGATAAAAAAGAAAAAAAATAATTAAAAACACTTGAATGTTATCGCGATAAGTTGTACAATAAGCACAAGTTAAGAAACGGTACAGAAAGAAAAAAATAAGAGAACTGCCAACATCATATTTTTTTCAAAGTAAGTTATCGCGATTACAAATTAAAAGGAGGGACCTATATATGAAATTGGAATTAGGTAAAATTGTGATCAAAGATATCCAATTTGCAGACAGAACGTATGTCAAAGATCAAGTACTCTATGTGAACAAAGAAGAAGTTGAAAAACTGGTACTCGAGGATGATAAACTGTTAGAATGTCATTTGGATATCGCACGTCCGGGCGACAGCACTCGTATTACACCGGTTAAGGATGTTATCGAGCCACGTGTAAAAGTAAGCGGCGGAGAGATTTTCCCGGGAGTGATTGGAAAAGTTACACCAACAGTTGGTGAAGGAAGAACACATGCACTTGATGGATGCTGCGTTGTTACCGTTGGTAGAATCGTAGGATTCCAGGAAGGTGTTATTGATATGAGCGGTCCGGCAGCAGATTACTGTCCATTCTCTAAGACAGTAAATCTTTGTGTTGTTATTGAACCACAGGAAGGACTTGAAACACATGTTTATGAGAAAGCCGGACGTATGGCTGGATTAAAAGTTGCAGCATACCTCGGTGAAGCAGGAAGAAACGTAGAACCTGATACATTAGAAGTATTTGAAACAAAACCAATCTTCGAACAGGCTCAGATGTATCCGGATCTTCCGAAAGTAGGATATGTTCATATGCTTCAGTCTCAGGGACTTCTCCATGATACATATTATTATGGCGTAGATGCAAAACAGTTTGTTCCTACATTTATGTATCCAACAGAGATTATGGACGGTGCAATCGTATCCGGTAACTGTGTTGCTCCTTGTGATAAAGTTACAACATATCATCATTTCCATAACCCGGTTATTGAAGACTGCTTCAAACATCATGGAAAAGATATCAACTTTATGGGTGTTATCCTGACAAATGAGAACGTATTCCTTGCAGACAAAGAAAGACATTCAGATATGGTTGCAAAACTTGCTGAGTGGATGGGACTGGATGGTGTGCTGATCACAGAAGAAGGATATGGTAACCCAGATACAGACCTTATGATGAACTGCCGTAAAGTAGAGAGAAAGGGCGTTAAAGTTGTATTAATTACAGACGAATTCCCAGGAAAAGACGGAAAATCCCAGTCTCTTGCAGATACATGTGAAGAAGCAACAGCACTTGCATCTTGTGGTCAGGGTAATGCGACTCTTCACTTCCCAGCTATGGATAAAGTTATTGGTACATTGGATTACATCGAAAGCCAGATCGGTGGATGGGCTGGATGTATCAATCCGGATGGTTCTTTCGAAGCAGAACTTCAGATTATCATAGCATCAACAATTGCAAACGGCTTCAACAAGCTGGCAGCAAGAGGATATTAGAGAGGAGGCGCAACTTATGGCAAAATATAAAGTTGTACATTATATAAATCAGTTCTTCGCCGGAATTGGTGGAGAGGAAAAAGCAGACATTCAGCCAGAAGTAAGAGAAAGTGTAATCGGACCTGGTATGGCACTTGCAAAAGAATTGGGAGAAGATTACGAAATCGTGGCTACAGTGATCTGTGGAGATAACTATTTTGGTGAAAATCTTGATGAAGCAACAGATACAATCATCGAGATGGTGAAAAAATACGAACCAGATGTATTCGTAGCAGGACCGGCATTCAATGCAGGACGTTACGGAGTAGCATGTGGTACAATCTGTAAAGCAGTAGAAGAAAGACTTGGCGTTCCGGTTATTACAGCACAGTATGAGGAAAACCCTGGTGTGGATATGTTCCGCAAAGACGTTATCATTGTTAAAACAGGCGATTCTTCAGCATCTATGAGAAAAGTTGTTCCGGTACTTGCTAATCTTGTTAAAAAACTTGCAACAGGCGAAGAAATCTTAGGACCGTCCATCGAAGGTTACCATGAAAGAGGTATCCGTGTGAACTACTTCGCAGAAGAAAGAGCATCTGCAAGAGCAGTAAAAATGCTTGTGAAGAAGATGAAGGGTGAAGAATTTGAGACAGATCTTCCGATGCCGAAATTTGACCGCGTAGATCCGGCCCCTCCTATTAAAGATATGAAACATGCAAAACTCGCGGTAGTTACATCCGGTGGTGTTGTTCCTACAGGTAATCCGGATCATATCGAATCCTCCAATGCGACTAAATTTGGTGTTTACTCCATTGAGGGTATGGATACAATGTCACCGGACGACTTTACTACAATTCATGGTGGATATGACAGACAGTTTGTTATGGCCAATCCAAACCTTGTAGTTCCGCTTGATGTTCTTCGTGAAATGGAAAAAGACGGAGAATTTGGTGAACTCGTTAACTACTTCTGCACAACAACCGGTACTGGTACAGCAACTGGTTCTGCAGCAAAATTTGGTGATGCTATTGGTAAGAGACTTGTTGAGGATCATGTAGACGGTGTTATCCTCGTCAGCACATGAGGTACCTGTACACGTTGCGGTGCAACGATGGTAAAAGGTATTGAAAAATATGGTCTTCCAGTAGTTCATATGGCTACAGTAGTTCCGATTTCTCTGACAATCGGTGCAAACAGAATTATCCCAGGCGTTGGTATTCCATATCCACTTGGAGATCCGACACAGGGCGAAGTTGATTCTAAGAAGATCCGTAAGAAAATGGTTAGACGTGCACTGAAGGCTCTTCAGACTCCAGTTGATGGTCAGACTGTTTTTGAAAAAGATGATTTCTAAAATATAGCACTTTCAGTTGAGTGCGGTGCCAACCGTGCACCGCACTCAATTTTTTATTCACGGAAGGTTTTTGTGGATAAGGGAATTATAGATTGTCATAAAATTGACAAAAGATAACCTGAAAAGGGATAGGAGGGTTTTTATGGGTAACAGCGAAAAAGTTAGTTGGAAACGAGTATTAATTCTTGCAGGAGCAGTAATCGCCTTTACAATTGGTTCCGGATTTGCAACCGGACAGGAAATTATTCAGTACTTTACAGCATATGGAACAAAGAGTTTATTAGTTATTGCAGTGTTTGCGGTTGCATTTTTATACTATAACTTTAACTTTGCAAAAGCAGGTGCTGAGCAGAAATTTGAACGTGGTAATGACGTTTATAAATATTTCTGTGGTAAATATGTAGGTACATTCTGTGACTACTATTCAACAATTTTCTGTTACATGTCATTCTGGGTAATGATTGGTGGCGCTGCTTCTACATTACATCAGGAATATGGTCTTCCACAGTGGGTTGGAGCTGTTATTTTAACAGTGCTGACAATTCTTACAGTAGTAGGTGGTCTGAATTCTCTTGTAGATGCCATTGGTATTGTTGGTCCGATTATCGTTGTGCTTTGTATCGGAATTGGTTTGATTACATGTATTTCAGATGGCGGTAACATTGCAGCAGGTCTTGAAGTTATTAAAGAAGGTGCATACGAAGGTGCAGCAGCCGGCGAGACAATTAAGAATGCCGGAGCAAACTGGCTGATTTCAGGTCTTTCTTATGCAGGTTTCGTACTTCTGTGGTTTGCAAGCTTTACAGCAGCATTAGGTGCAAAGAATAAGAAAAAAGACTTAAATTACGGTATCATCGGTGGTACAATTGCTGTTTGTGTAGCAATCGGTCTTGTATCTTTTGCACAGATTTCTAATATTAACACACCTATGGCAAATGGAGAAGCATATGTTTGGAATGCAGATATCCCGAACTTAATTCTTGCAATGGAAATCTGGAAACCATTCTCTGCAATTTTTGCAATTGTTGTATTTGCAGGTATCTATACAACAGCTGTGCCGTTACTTTACAACCCGGCAGCAAGATTTGCCAAAGAAGGTACATCTCAGTTTAAGATTCTTACAATCGTGCTCGGAATCATTGGTCTGATCGTTGGTTTATTCCTTCCATTCAGAGTACTTGTAAATGTAATCTATGTATTAAATGGATATGTAGGAGCAGTCCTGATCCTCTTCATGATCTGGAAGAATATTAAAGATTTCAGAGCAAAGAGAGCGAAATAAAAGGTTTTCTCTTAAATGTCATATAATATAGAAGAAACTCGTCTAATTCAGGCGGGTTTTTTCTTTTTTCCATTGATTCGACACATTTTTGTAGTAGAATAAAAAAGATCATATGTGACAGGAGAAACCAATGAAAAAAATAAAGATTGCATTTGCCATGATCGGAGCTGATCTGTTGTTGCTTGTATTAGCAAGACGCTATGAAGCGATGGCAGAATGGTATGGCAATAGGATTTATCCGATTTGGTTACAGACACTGGGCAGAGTGTGCGGATGGTTTCCCGGTTCTGTAGTGGAATGGTTATTGTATGCGCTAGTTTTGACAGCAGCAATATGGTTTGGAAGATTTCTCATACAAATTCATCAGAAAATGCCGGGGGCAAAACAGTTCTTTCTGAAAGGAATGCAGCGGGCATTTCTGTTTAGTGCAGTATTATTTACACTATATACTGTGACTTGTGGGATAAATTATTATAAAATGTCTTTTACAGAGACGTATGGGATTACAAAAGAAGTCTACACAACGGAAGAACTGTATCGTGCATGCGAAATTCTGGTGGAACGAATGAATGAGCTGTATGATCAGGTTAGAAGAAATGAAACAGGAGAAATGATTGTTTCAAAAGATGCACGCAGGGAAGCTGTGTCAGCAATGCAGTCGCTTGGAGCGTCTTATGAAAAACTGGAAGGATTCTATCCGCTGCCCAAAGGGCTTGCCGGATCATGGATTTTGTCGGTTCAAGGCTTGACAGGAGTTTATTCACCGTTTACGGTGGAAGCAAATTATAATAAGGAAATGACGGGGTATAACCAACCCTTTACGATGTGCCATGAGTTGGCGCATCTAAAAGGCTTTATGCAGGAGGAAGAAGCAAATATGATTGGATTCTTGGCATGTGAACAGTCGGAAGAACCGGAATTTCGCTATAGCAGTGCGATGATGGGATGGATTTATTGTGGAAATGAATTGTATGACAGGGATAAGGAAAAATATCAAAGCCTGTCTGAACGGCTTCCAAAGGAAGCACACAAAGATCTGGAAGCGAATTCCCGGTTCTGGGATGAGCATGAGGGGATTATCTCTGAAGCTTCTGAAAAAGTCAACGATGCCTATCTGAAAGCCAATCGGCAGGAAGCGGGAGTGGAAAGTTATGATCAAGTAGCAGATCTGATTGTACAGTATCTTGTAGAGAAGGAGAAGATATGGAAGTAGCTATTACAAAGAAAAAAGAATTGGAGATTTATATTCACATTCCTTTTTGTGTGAGAAAATGCGCGTACTGTGATTTTTTGTCAGGTCCGGCAGCGCCGGAAGAGCAGAAGGCATATGTGCAGGCGCTTATCAAAGAGATTAGGGCAGCCGCTTGTTATAGAAGCCGATATGAAGTGACAACGATATTTTTCGGTGGCGGAACACCTTCGCTTTTAGCGGGAGAGCAGCTTGATGAAATTATGAGGACGATAAAAGAGAGCTTTCCGATCAGAGAAGATGCGGAGATTACAATGGAAATGAATCCCGGAACAGCGAACCGGGAAAAATTAAAAGCATATCGTCAGGCGGGAATTAACCGATTGAGCATTGGGCTTCAGTCGGCAAATAATCAGGAATTAAAGATACTGGGACGAATACACACATTTGAAACTTTTTTAGAGACGTATCAGATGGCAAGAGAAGAAGGATTTGATAATATTAATGTAGATCTGATGTCGGCGCTTCCGGGACAGACAGAGACGAGCTATGAAGAGACGGTCCAAAAGGTACTTACGCTTGCACCAGAGCATATTTCTTCCTATAGTTTGATCATTGAAGAGGGAACACCGTTTTTTGAATGGTATGGCAAAGGCGAAACAGGCAATATGCCGGAACTTCCGGACGAGGATACAGAACGCTGTATGTACAGACGGACGAAAGAACTTCTGGAGGAGGCAGGATATTACCGCTATGAAGTGTCTAACTATGCACTTCCGGGAAAAGAATGTCGCCATAATATTGGATATTGGGAACGGAAAGATTATCTTGGATTCGGGATCGGGGCGGCATCACTGCTTGAGGAAAACCGTTTTTCTAATGTACGGAACAGAAGTGTCTATGTGCAGGCGTTGGAGCAATACGAAGGAGAAGAAGTGTTTGCGGCAATCCGGACAGAGAAAGAAGTACTTTCAAAGGAGGATCAGATGAGTGAAACAATGATTCTTGGACTCCGCATGATGAAGGGAATAGCAAAAGACGAATTTCACAAACGATTTGGAAAAGCGATGGATGAAGTGTATGGCGATGTTCTTAAAAAATATATTGACTGGAATCTTCTGGAACTGACACAAGACAATCGTGTGCGTTTTACAGAGCAGGGGATTTCGGTCAGTAATATTGTTCTGGCAGATTTTTTATAGAAGCTGCCTGTTTTATAGATTTTTTATATTTAGGATGTTGACAAATAGGCTTGGTAGTGGTATTTTAGTATCAGTGAATATGTTAGCACTCAAAAAAGAAGAGTGCTAATAAGCTGAAAGGAAGTGAGAGTGTGGCAACGCATGAATTGGATGACAGAAAGACGAAGATTCTTCAGGCAATTATTCAAAACTATCTTGAAACAGGAGAGCCGGTTGGTTCCAGAACGATTTCAAAATATACAGATCTTCATTTGAGTTCTGCGACAATTCGGAATGAGATGGCAGACCTGGAAGATCTGGGATACATTCTTCAGCCGCATACTTCCGCGGGAAGAATTCCTTCCGATAAGGGATATCGATTCTATGTTGATATGCTTATGGAAGAGAAGGAACAGGAGATTACCGAGATGAAGGATCTGGTGCTTGAGAAGGCCGACAAGATGGAGAAGCTTCTAAAGCAGGCAGCAAGAGTTCTTGCCCAGAATACGAATTATGCAACAATGATCTCGGCTCCGATTTCGAACCGAAACAAATTAAAATTCATCCAGCTTTCTAAAGTGGATGAAAGCCAGCTGATCGCAGTGATCGTCATGGAAGGCAATATCATTAAGAATAAGATTATTAATGTTGAACAGGAATTCAGTAATGAGACACTTCTTAAGCTAAACATGCTTTTGAACACAACATTAAATGGTATGTCTATCGAGGAGATCAATCTTGGATTGATTGCCAGACTGAAAGAACAGGCGGGAATCCATGGCAAAGTAATCAGCAATGTTCTGGATGCAGTTGCCGAGGCAATTCAGATTGATGAAGATCTGGAAATTTATACAAGCGGTGCAACAAATATTTTTAAGTATCCGGAACTCAGTGATAATCAGAGTGCTCAGGAGATCATCAATGCATTTGAAGAGAAACAGCAACTGGCAGAGCTGGTAACAAAGACTCTTCAAAGTGAAGAAAATACCGGAATTCAAGTCTACATTGGACAGGAGACACCGGTAAAGATGATGAAAGACTGCAGTGTCGTTACTGCTACTTATGAATTGGGCGAAGGCATGCAGGGAACGATAGGAATTATCGGACCAAAGCGAATGGATTATGAAAATGTTATGAAAACATTGAAAACATTAAAAACGGAACTGGATGCAGTATTCCATAAAGAAGAGTAGAAAGGCGGTTTACCAGTGGAAAACGAAATGAGCAAAGAAGAAATGATAAAAGAAGCTGTAGAGGATGCGAAGAAAGCGGCAGCGGCTCAGGAAATAGAAGAAAACTGTGAAGAGAACGCAAAAGCAGAAGAGGCAGAGACAGCAGAAGAACATACAGAAGAAGCCGGGGAAGAGACTTCTGAAGAAAAAGAAGAGAAGAAGGGATTCTTCAAAAAGAAAAATAAAAAAGACAAAAAAGACGAAAAGATCGAAGAACTGACTGACCGTCTGACAAGACAGATGGCAGAATTTGATAATTTCCGAAAACGTACTGAGAAAGAAAAAACACAGATGTACGAAGTAGGAGCCAAGAGTGTTGTAGAAAAGATCCTTCCGGTTGTTGATAATTTCGAAAGAGGGCTGGCGGCAGTTCCGGAAGAACAGAAGGAAGATCCATTTGTTCAGGGAATGGAAAAAATCTACAAACAGATGATGACAACCTTTGAAGAGATTGGGGTAAAACCGATCGAAGCAGTAGGCAAGGAATTTGATCCGGATTTCCATAATGCAGTCATGCATGTGGAGGACGAGGAACTTGGAGAGAACATTGTTGCCGAAGAGTTTCTGAAAGGATATATGTACCGTGACTCTGTTGTAAGACACAGCATGGTAAAAGTAGCAAATTAGCATATAAGTATATTTTTTAGGAAAATATACTTTATATAAATATAACAGTAATAAAAGTAATAGATATAAGTATTATTAGGAGGAATTACATTATGGGCAAAATCATTGGTATTGATTTAGGTACAACAAACAGTTGTGTAGCCGTTATGGAAGGTGGACAGCCAACAGTTATCGCGAACACAGAAGGCGCAAGAACAACACCATCTGTTGTAGCTTTTACAAAGACAGGAGAACGTCTTGTAGGTGAACCTGCAAAACGTCAGGCAGTAACAAATGCAGAGAAAACAATCTCTTCCATCAAAAGAGAGATGGGTTCCGATTACAGAGTAACAATTGATGACAAGAAATATTCTCCACAGGAAATTTCAGCTATGATCCTTCAGAAATTAAAAGCAGATGCAGAAGGATATCTTGGAGAAAAAGTTACAGAAGCTGTTATTACAGTTCCGGCTTATTTCAACGATGCTCAGCGTCAGGCAACGAAAGATGCTGGTAAGATTGCAGGTCTTGATGTAAAACGTATTATCAACGAGCCTACAGCAGCAGCGCTTGCATATGGCCTTGATAATGAGAAAGAACAGAAGATCATGGTATATGATTTAGGAGGCGGTACATTCGACGTTTCTATTATCGAAATCGGTGATGGAGTTATCGAAGTATTATCAACAGCAGGTGATAACAGACTTGGTGGAGACGACTTTGACCAGAAGATTACAGATTATATGTTAGCTGAGTTCAAGAGAACAGAAGGCGTTGATCTGTCAACAGATAAAATGGCGCTTCAGAGATTAAAAGAAGCTGCAGAGAAAGCGAAAAAAGAACTTTCTTCCGCAACAACAACAAATATTAACCTGCCATTCATCACAGCAACAGCAGAGGGACCGAAACATTTCGACATGAACCTTACAAGAGCAAAATTTGATGAATTGACAAGCGATCTTGTAGAAAGAACAGCAGAACCGGTTAAACGTGCGCTTTCTGATGCAGGCTTATCTGCTTCTGAATTAGGTCAGGTATTACTGGTAGGTGGATCTACACGTATTCCGGCTGTTCAGGATAAAGTAAGACAGCTGACAGGAAAAGAACCAAGCAAATCATTAAACCCAGATGAATGTGTTGCATTAGGAGCATCTGTACAGGGCGGTAAACTTGCCGGAGATGCTGGCGCAGGCGACATCCTTCTTCTTGATGTTACACCACTTTCACTTTCTATCGAGACAATGGGCGGTGTTGCTACAAGATTGATTGAAAGAAATACAACAATCCCGACAAAGAAGAGCCAGATTTTCTCTACAGCAGCTGATAATCAGACAGCAGTAGATATCAATGTTGTGCAGGGTGAGAGACAGTTTGCAAGAGATAACAAATCTCTCGGACAGTTCAGACTGGATGGAATTCCGCCAGCACCACGTGGAATCCCACAGATCGAAGTAACATTTGATATTGATGCCAACGGTATTGTAAATGTATCTGCGAAAGATCTTGGAACAGGAAAAGAGCAGCATATTACAATTACAGCAGGCTCTAATATGTCAGATGCAGACATTGATAAAGCAGTAAAAGAAGCAGCAGAATTCGAAGCACAGGATAAGAAACGTAAAGAAGCAATTGATACAAGAAACGATGCAGATGCAATTATTTTCCAGACAGAGAAAGCATTAAAAGATGTTGGAGATAAGGTAGATGCAGCAGATAAATCCGCAGTAGAAGCAGATATCCAGGCATTAAAAGATATCCTTGCAAAATCTACACCGGAAAGCGCAACAGATGCAGATGTTGCAGAAATCAAAGCCGGAAAAGAAAAATTAATGGAGAGTGCTCAGAAAGTATTTGCTAAAATGTATGAGCAGATGAATCAGGGCGCACAGGGCGGCCCGCAGGCAGGACCAAATCCGCAGGCAGGACCGGCTCCGGAAGGATTTGACGGCGATGATGTTGTAGACGGAGACTATAAAGAAGTATAAAGAAACAGATACAAAAAAGCTTTTGTACAAAAATAAGTAATGGTTCTGCGGAATCGGCAACAGGCCGGAAACGGCATAAGTTCCGGTTTCGCAGAATTTACTGCTTGTACGAGGGATGGAGAAAGGGAAGAATCACATGGCTGAAACAAAACGAGACTACTATGAAGTGTTAGGCGTTGATAAGAACGCTGATGACGCGACTTTGAAAAAAGCATATAGAGCCTTAGCGAAGAAGTATCATCCGGATATGAATCCGGGAGATAAAGAAGCCGAGAAAAAGTTCAAGGAGGCATCAGAAGCTTATGCAGTGTTAAGTGATGCTGAAAAACGGCGCAAATATGATCAGTTTGGTCACGCAGCATTTGACGGAGGCGCGGGAGGCGGAGCCGGCGGATTTGGCGGCTTTGATTTCAGCGGAGCTGATTTCGGTGATATTTTTGGAGATATTTTCGGTGATTTATTCGGTGGAGGCGGAAGACGCGGAGGAGCCAATAATGGTCCGATGAAGGGGGCTAATATCCGCAAGAGTGTACGAATTACGTTTGAAGAAGCAGTGTTTGGCTGTGAGAAAGAGTTAGAAGTGACGCTGAAAGATCCTTGTGAAAAATGTAATGGAACAGGCGCAAAACCGGGAACTTCACCAGAGACTTGTCCGAAATGCGGAGGCCGTGGTCAGGTTGTCTATACATCTCAGTCTTTCTTTGGAACGGTTCAGAATGTCCAGACTTGTCCGGACTGTCACGGAACCGGTAAAATCATCCGTGAAAAATGTCCGGACTGCAGCGGTACAGGCTATATTTCCAGCCGTAAGAAGATTAAAGTGACAATTCCGGCAGGAATTGACAATGGGCAGAGCGTACGGATCCGTGAAAAAGGAGAACCGGGCGTGAACGGAGGACCAAGAGGAGATCTGCTTGTGGAAGTGGTTGTTTCAAGACATCCGATTTTCCAGCGCCAGGATATGCATATTTTCTCTGTAGCTCCGATTTCATTTGCACAGGCGGCACTTGGAGGCGATGTTCGCATTAAGACAGTTGACGGCGACGTTATTTATACGGTAAAACCTGGCACGAAGACAGACACAAAAGTACGCCTGAAAGGAAAAGGTGTTCCGTCTGTGAGAAATTCGCAGGTAAGAGGAGATCACTATGTAACACTGGTAATCCAGACTCCGGAACATCTGAGTGCAGAAGCGAAAGAAGCGCTGCGCCATTTCGATGAGCTGACAGGAAATACACTAAATCAGAATACGACGACATCAAAAGAAGAGCCGAAGAAAAAGAAAAAAGGTTTTATGAATAAGCTCAAAGAAACTTTTGAGGATCTGGAAGATTAAAAGCTACTTCGCAGAAAAACCCGTTGACATCGTCTGAGAAACTCTTTATAATTTATTTTAAACGCATATATTGTTATCGGGAAGAGAAAAATAACAAAAGAGCCCCCATATCGAGTATAAGAATATGATGTGTGAGTTTATTAAAATATAGTGTAGAACCGAGAGGATCAGAATAGATGAGTAGAAAAAGAGATGAAGAGAAAAGAAGTCGTTTGTGGGATGTTGTTATGACAGTAGCCACGGCTTTGATTGTAATTGTTGCGGTGTTTTTTATTGTGAAACTATTTACGGCGAATCCATTGGAAGGAACATGGAAATATCAGGATGGAGATCTCGTACTGGCAATTCGCGGGAATAATGATATGTCTGTTCGATTGTCCGGTGTATATGAGGATTCGAATATTAAGATTCGTTTGAATTATACAATTGATAAAGATGAAAAGACAATCTCCATTAAGGCAGATGAGGCATCGCTGAAAGAGGCGGCAGAAGGTTCTGACAGTGCATTTACGGTAAGTGGGCTGGAGTCAGAGATCAGTATTTTGACAAATACATTTAATTATAATGTAGAGAAGAATAAATTGACGCTGACAGAGCGGGAGTACGGAGATAAGATCGTATTTCAGAAAAAATAAATAATATAACAGTGAATCCCTCTATGTATCATAGAGGGATTTGCCAGTTATGGGAAATGAACGGAGGAAGAGATATGAAGCGAGAAGAAACGAAGGCAATCCGCATTGGAGACCGCTGGATCGGAGGAGGCAATCCAATTGCAATCCAGTCAATGACAAATACGAAAACAGAAGATGTAAAGGCAACTGTAGAGCAGATTCTGAAGTTAGAAGCAGCAGGATGTGAGATCATCCGATGCGCTGTTCCAACGATGGAAGCAGCGGAAGCATTGCGTGAGATTAAAAAGCAGATTCATATTCCGCTTGTGGCAGATATTCATTTTGATTATCGTCTGGCGATTGCGGCGATCGAACACGGGGCAGACAAGATTCGGATCAATCCGGGAAATATTGGCGATAGTTCCCGTGTACGGGCTGTTGTAGATAAGGCAAAAGAATATAAGGTGCCGATTCGTGTCGGTGTAAACAGCGGCTCTCTTGAAAAATCTCTTATTGAAAAATATGGAGGTGTTACGGCAGAAGGCATTGTAGAAAGCGCATTAGATAAAGTGCGGATGATTGAAGAGATGGACTATGATCAGATTGTTGTCAGCATCAAGTCATCAGATGTGCTGATGTGTGTTAAGGCGCATGAATTAATTTCTGAAGTATGTCCATATCCGCTGCATATTGGTATTACAGAATCGGGAACTTTGTTGTCCGGTAATATCAAGTCTTCTGTTGGACTTGGAATTATGCTGTATCAGGGACTTGGCGATACAATCCGGGTATCTCTCACAGGTGATCCGCTGGAAGAAATCAAGTCTGCCAAATTAATCTTAAAGACATTAGGGCTTCGCAAAGGCGGGATTGAAGTGGTATCCTGTCCGACTTGCGGGAGAACAAAGATTGATCTGATAGGACTGGCAAATCAGGTAGAAACAATGGTGGCAGATATTCCCCTTGATATTAAAGTAGCTGTAATGGGCTGCGTTGTGAATGGACCGGGAGAGGCGAGAGAGGCTGATATTGGAATTGCCGGTGGAATTGGTGAAGGGCTTCTGATTAAAAAAGGAGAGGTTATCAAAAAAGTAAAAGAGGAAGAACTTTTAAGCACACTGCGCGAAGAATTATTAAATTGGAAGGGATAGAATATGGGAAAACTTTTTTTCGATGTATTTCCGACATTAAAGACAGATGAAGAGCGAAGGATGCTGTTTCAGGAAACAGAAGTAGAGAAGGTGACGACAAATTCAGCAAGATCGTATCTGAAGGTTGACATGAGCAGCCGGCATCTCATTCCGAAAAAGGATATTTATCAGATGGAGCGGGCCATCAAAGAGCAGCTTTTTGCGCGTACACCGATTGAAATCAGAATCAGAGAGTCTTTTTATCTGTCTGAGCAGTATACACCGGAAAATCTTTTTCGTGAATATCGGGAGAGTATTTTCTGGGAATTGCGGCAGAAAAGTCAGATTGAATACAGTATGCTGCAAAATGCGAAGTGCAGTTTTGAGGGAAAAGATGTGATGTGTCTCGGATTAGAAGATACTGTTGTAGCCAAAGGAAAAAAAGATGAGATGGTATCGTATCTGACAGAAGTATTTACCGGTCGATGCCATATTCCGCTCAACATTCGCATAGAGTACCGCAAACCGAAAGAAAGTAAAATGAAGAAATTCAATGAACTGCAGCTGCAGCAGGAAGTAGAAGTTATTATGAAGCACAATGCCTCTTTAGTTAAGAGTCAGGAGGAACTCAGAGAAGAGGAGAGTCAAAAGAAAGAAAAACTTTCTGCTGAAAAAAGCAGGAAAAATGATAAGAAACCGGAAACATCGAATGGCAATCCAGATACTGGGAAGAAAACTTCAGAAGAAAAGAAAGAATTCAGGAAAGAGTTTAAGAGAAATTATGCACCTTTGAAACGAGATGACGATCCGAACTTGATTTATGGACGAAATTTTGATGATGAGACGATTGAACTGAAAGAAGTAACGGGAGAAATGGGGGAAATCACATTCCGGGGAAAAGTTATCCAGTTTGATACGCGGGAAATCCGGAATGAGAAAACAATCATTATGTTTGCCGTAACAGATTTTACGGATACGATCATGGTAAAAATGTTTGCCAGAAATGAACATCTTCCGGAGTTACTTGGTGAAATTAAAAAAGGTGTTTTTTTAAAAATTAAAGGTGTGACTACCATTGATAAATTTGATAACGAGCTGACAATCGGATCTGTGACCGGAATTAAAAAGGCGCAGGATTTCACGGTAAGCCGAATGGATACGGCGCCTGAGAAACGAGTAGAACTTCATTGTCATACGAAAATGAGTGATATGGATGGGGTATCAGAAGTACAGGATCTTGTGAAGCGGGCACATGACTGGGGACATAAGGCAATTGCCATTACGGATCATGGAGTTGTGCAGGCGTTCCCGGATGCAAATCATTTTATTGAAAAGTTGGAGAAAGATGATCCATTTAAAGTTATTTATGGCGTAGAAGGGTATCTGGTCGATGATCTTATGAAAATTGCAGAGCGGGCAAAAGACCAGACACTGGAGGATACCTATGTTGTCTTTGATATTGAGACGACAGGATTTAGCTCTGTGCAGGATCGGATTATTGAAATAGGTGCGGTAAAAGTAGAGCATAGTGAGATTACGGAGCATTTCAGTGAATTTGTGAATCCGGGAATTCCGATTCCTTATCGAATTACCCAATTGACCAGTATCACAGATGAAATGGTCATGAATGCACCGGGAATAGAGATAATTCTGCCCAAATTTCTGGAATTTGCGGAAGGGGCAGTACTTGTAGCCCATAATGCCGGATTTGATGTGGGATTTATCGAACAGAACTGCAGGAATATGGAACTAAGTACAGACTTTACTTATGTAGATACAGTGGCACTTGCCAGAGTGTTGTTGCCGACACTGTCAAAGTATAAATTGGATACGGTGGCAAAGGCATTGAATGTATCTCTTCTGAACCACCATCGGGCGGTAGATGATGCAAAAGCAACGTCAGAAATTTTTGTGAAATTTATTGAAATGCTGAAAGAGCGGGGCATTCATACACTGCAGGAAGTAAATGCTTTCGGGGATCTGAATCCTGATTCCATTAAAAAGCTTCCGACATACCATGTAATTATTCTGGCGCAGAATGATGTAGGAAGAGTAAATCTTTATCGGTTGATTTCCATGTCCCATTTGAAATACTATAACCGCCGTCCGCGAATTCCCAAAAGTGAATTGAACCGATACCGGGAAGGACTTCTTGTGGGAAGTGCCTGTGAGGCGGGCGAACTATATCGGGCACTCCTTGATAATCGTTCCGAAGAACAGATTGCAAAGATTGTAGATTTCTATGATTATTTGGAAATACAGCCGGTAGGAAACAATATGTTTATGATTGACAGCGAACGTATTTCCGGTATTCAATCAGTGGAAGATATTAGAAATGTAAACCGCAAGATTGTAAAACTGGGAGAGAAGTTCCAAAAACCGGTTGCGGCAACATGCGATGTCCATTTTATGGATCCGGAAGATGAGGTATACCGGAGGATTATTATGGCAGGAAAGGGGTTCCAGGATGCGGATGAGCAGGCGCCGCTGTATCTTCATACGACAGAAGAAATGCTGGAGGAATTTTCTTATCTCGGTTCTGAGAAGGCGTACGAGGTTGTGATTACCAATCCTAACCGGATTGCAGATCAGATTGAAAAAATATCTCCGGTGCGCCCGGATAAATGTCCTCCGGTTATTCCGGATTCGGACAAAACTTTGCGGAAGATTTGTTATGATAAAGCACATTCCATGTACGGCGAAGAGCTTCCGGAGATTGTAACAGAGCGGCTGGAGCGTGAGCTGAATTCAATTATTTCCAATGGGTTTGCCGTAATGTATATCATTGCGCAGAAATTAGTATGGAAATCGAATGATGACGGCTATCTTGTAGGTTCGCGAGGATCAGTTGGTTCTTCCTTTGTAGCTACGATGGCAGGGATTACGGAAGTAAATCCGCTTAGTCCTCATTACTATTGCAAAAACTGTCATTTCAGTGATTTTACATCAGAAGAAGTCCGTGCTTATGCCGGAGGCTGTGGATGGGATATGCCGGACCGTGCCTGTCCGGTTTGCGGGGAAATGCTCGTAAAAGACGGATTTGATATTCCATTTGAAACATTCCTGGGATTTAAAGGAAATAAAGAGCCGGATATTGATTTGAATTTCTCCGGCGATTATCAGAGTAACGCGCATAAATATACCGAGGTTATTTTCGGAGACGGACAGACGTTCCGGGCAGGAACTATCGGAACACTGGCAGAAAAAACAGCGTATGGTTATGTCAAAAACTACTATGAGGAACGGGGAAACCGTAAACGACGCTGTGAGATTGAGCGGATTGTAGGGGGCTGTACCGGAATCCGTCGCAGTACCGGACAGCATCCGGGTGGAATCATTGTGCTTCCCTTTGGGGAAGATATTAATTCATTTACACCGGTGCAGCATCCGGCAAATGATATGACAACAGATATTATAACGACACATTTTGATTATCATTCCATTGACCACAACTTGTTGAAACTGGATATTCTCGGACATGATGATCCGACAATGATCAAAATGCTGGAAGAGTTAGTAGAACAGCTGACAGGGAAACCGTTTGATGCGCAGCAGATTAAACTGGATGATCCGGGGGTTATGTCGCTGTTTGCAGATACCAGTGCGCTTGGAATCAAACCGGAAGACATTGGAGGCTGTCCGGTTGGCTGTCTTGGAATTCCGGAGTTTGGGACAGATTTTGTTATTCAGATGGTAGTAGACACCAAACCCAAAACACTGTCTGATCTGATCCGGATTTCAGGTCTTTCTCATGGTACGGATGTTTGGCTTGGAAATGCCCAGACATTAATCGAAGAAGGCAAAGCGACAATTTCTACGGCAATCTGTACCAGGGATGATATTATGACTTATCTGATCGGAAAAGGGCTTGACAGTGAGGAGTCCTTCACGATTATGGAACGGGTGCGAAAAGGAGCTGTCGCAAAGGGGAAATGTAAAGAATGGCCGGAATTCAAAAAAGATATGCAAGATCACAACGTTCCGGACTGGTATATCTGGTCTTGTGAAAAGATTAAATATATGTTCCCGAAAGCCCATGCCGCAGCGTATGTCATGATGGCATATCGCATTGCTTATTGTAAAGTCAACTATCCGCTTGCCTATTATGCCGCATATTTTAGTATCCGTGCATCTGCGTTCTCCTATGAATTAATGTGCCAGGGGAAAGACCGGCTTGAGTTTTACATAAAAGACTATAAGAAACGGTCAGATTCTCTGACGCAAAAGGAACAGGCTACGTTAAAAGATATGAAAATTGTACAGGAAATGTATGCAAGAGGATTTGAATTCCTGCCGCTTGATCTGTATCGGGCGAAAGCAACAAAATTTCAGATCATAGACGGGAAACTGATGCCGCCGCTGTCTTCTATTGAAGGAATGGGAGATAAAGCTGCCGAAGCTGTGGAAGTAGCGTCTATGGATGGGCCATATTTGTCCAAAGATGATTTCCGTCAAAGGACGAAAGTCAGCAAGACGGTTATTGACTTGATGGATGAATTTGGTGTATTTGGAGATCTGCCCGAAACAAATCAGCTTTCGATTTTTGATTTTTAGCGATAGGATAAAAGTTTGCTCCGGGAACTTCGGAAGAAATTGAAAAGAGCTGCAGAAAAACTTTCAGAAAGATTTTCAGAAAGTGGTAAAGGGAACCGAAAACCGGTTCCCTTTTAATCTTCATTTAATTATTCCTTAATTCTTTTCGGTATATATAGTTAGCAATATAATTATAATACATCAGCACGAAAAAAGGCACATCAAATATTAGATTATAATTTTACTACGTTTGTAGCCTGTGGTCCTTTAGCACCTTCTGTGACTTCAAATTCAACTGCCTGACCTTCTTCTAAAGACTTGAATCCGTCAGAAGCGATTCCGCTGTAGTGAACAAATACGTCATTGCCAGCCTCGTCAGAGATGAATCCGTAGCCCTTCTGGTTGTTAAACCATTTTACTGTACCTGTGCTCATGAGGTTACCTCCATTAATAATAAAATAAGTTTATAAAAAACTGTAAATCAAGGCTATCACAATTTTATAAAAAAGTCAAATACATTTTTTCGACAGATATTTGTGAAAACTGCTGAGTAAAAATGTTAGGATTTCCTTAAGAAGAAATAAAATTTACAAAAAAATGAAATAGATTTTGTACAAATAGTTGTATCTCATTTTTAGATGTTTTATAATACAAAAATGTTGGGAGGGGAAGTTTTTGCATGAAAGGGGAGATATTTATGCAAAAAATACCAAAACCATTGTTAAAAGCAATGCTGAGAGTTTCTGCATATAGAATGAAGAGGCAGGAGGAGAAGCGTTTTCAAGCCGCTGTTAGGGAAAGTGATTATCCGGTGCAGCGGGATATTTGTTACGAAAAAGGGAAAAGTAAGGGACATTTGCTGGACATTTATGAGAATGGTTCGGGACAGAAGAGAAGTCCGCTTATCATTTACATTCATGGCGGAGGATTATTTTGCGGTGATAAGATCCGGGGAGAAGCCTTTTGCCGTACATTGGCAGAGAAAGGAAATATTGTCGTGTCAATCAATTACCGCCTGATACCGGAAGTGACCTTTCCGGAACAGATCGGAGATATTCTATCTGCTTTTCGGTGGATCGATCAACATCAGGGAAGGCTTGGGTATGATCCGCAGGCAGTATTTGTAACAGGAGATTGGGCAGGAGCGCTTCTTGCCGTATATGCTGCAGCAGTAAATCAGAATCAAATGCTGGCTGACTTATTAAAACTGCGGGGAACCAGACTTAAGATACAGGCGCTGGGGCTGATTTCAGGAATGTTTTATTTCTATCAGCGCAACAGAATCGGAAGAATGTACTCGCTGCTTTTTGGGAATCATTACAAAGAAGTTCCTTATCTGTCATATATGAAACCGCACAATCTTTTGGAAAAATGTTCGATTCCGCCTTGCTATCTTGTAACGAGCGAGGAAGATATGCTGAAAGAATCTACGAAAGCATTTAGCGCGGAACTGGAGAAACGGGGGATTCCGCATCAAATGCACTGTTGGGACAGAGGAGAGAAAGGTACACTTGGAAAAACATTCTGCGTGCTGCATCCGGAATGGAAAGAGAGCGCACAGACAATCGAAGAAATGTTGGAATACTTTAAACTGTGTCAAAAACGATCGGAACCGACGCAGATAGAATTGGAATACAGCAGAAGCGTCATTTAGGACGCCCCTGCTGTATTTTTCATATCTAATAAATTTATTTTGAAATTTATTTTACTGCCTTTTTGGCAAATGTTGTTGTGACGAGATCCTCATAAGGAACACGTTTTTCTAATTCACCGGCATCCAAAAGAATATCCTGAAGCAGCTCGAAGCTTTCTTTTTCAAAAATCAGATCGGCTTTCCAGGTACCTTGTTCATAGTAGCGGGTTACGATTGTCTGGATTGTTTTTAAGTCATTTTCAGGAAATTGAGGCTGGATAATTTCGGCAATTTCTTTCGGAGAATGGGTTTGGACATAATCCATGCCCTTTTGAAGTGCAGAAGTAAATCGCTGAATCAGATCAGTATTCTCTTTCAGATAACTTTTCTTTGCACAGAAAGCAGTATATGGAATATAGCCGCTGTCTTTGCCAAGTGAAGCTACAACATATCCTTTTTGCTCGGATTCAAGTGAAGTTGCACCAGGCTCAAACTCTACCGTAAAATCGCCATTTCCTCCGGCAAAGGCAGCAGCAGTAGAGCCAAAATCAATGCTTTGGTCAATCGTCAGGTCATTTTGCGGATGAATTCCATTCTGTTTTAGAATATACTCAAAAACCATTTCCGGCATGCCACCTGTCGCCACCATTACAATGTAAATAATTGTCCGATAATTGTTCAGAAGTCATTTGAGCCGGTAAATCCGGTAGATATTGATGCATCAATACCGTAATCTCTTTTTTTGTTTTCACAATATTGTAAGGTTTCAGCGGATTATCCGTATCTTCCAAAATTCCCAATTCTTTCATCAAATCGATATAAGGTAAGATACTTTGTTTCGTTTTCTTAAATCCCAATGCTGTGATATGTTCTGACAAGTATTTTGCAGATGTATATCCACGTTCATCTTCTATAATCAGCTTCATTACAAGAGCGATTACAGTATTTTCCCGGCGATTCATCTCATCAGCAGGACTGTAATTGATTAAATCAGACAAACCATATTTTAAAGTGATTTCCGGCATTCCCTCTTTATCTACGTCAATTCTCTCGATCAACAGTTCAATATCTCTTCGGTCAAGAGTTCCACCTGCAATGATTTTATCAACTACATCCAATGCATTTCTCAATTTGTCCTTTACATCCGGTGTTTCTATAGTAGTTTCGTTCAGTTCTTTTTCCTGTATCTCCAAACCATGAATCTGCGCCAGTAGATCCTTTTGCATAGAATCATAGGTTTCATGGATCAAATCCTCATTTTCAGATGCTATGGATAAATCTTTTATTTTTTGTGTTAAAAGTACCTTCAGTTGATTTTTTCGGTTTTGAATTTCTTCCTGAAGGTCCTGTCGTTTTTCTGTCAGCGTTTTCTTTTCTGCCTCAAAGTCCCTCATATCATATGTGGAAATTACTTCACAAAGCGCTTCTCTGCACAGTTTAATATAATTCAGCACATCTTCCATCAAATCATTTTCCTCAATCAGATGCGCTTTCTCACAATACCGCCTACCTTTTGTATTATAGGTAGTACAAATATAATATTTTCTTTCTCTGCTGGATGTTTGACGCTTAATCGGTGTCAAACGACTTCCACAATCTTTACAAAACAAACAGCTTCCAAAAGGATTGGGAATTTCTGAACCGATCCATTCCCCCCTACTTCCACGATAATTCGTGCGATTACGCTTTTCCTTTAATTCCTGTACAAGAGAAAAAGTGGCTTTATCAATAATTGCCGGATGATGATCTTCAAAAATACACTGTTCTTCTTTTGGAACACGTTTATCCTTTCCATGTACTGTATTTCTGGCACGCTTTCTCAAACGAAAAGTTCCAATGTAAAAATCATTATCTAATAATTCCTTCACCATGCTGTCAGACCAAATGGTTGCGACTTTCTTTTTACTTATGCGACCTTCTTCAATTTCTCGTTCTCGCTGTACCATAGAAGGCGTTGGGATACCCTGGTCGGTCAAATAATTTGCTATTTTGCGATAACCGGATCCGGAGATATATAGATCGTAAACCATTTTGATAAATTCTGCCTCTTTGGGAACGATTTTGATGATACTTTTGTCTTTCGTATCCCGACAATATCCGAAAGGTGGTTTTGTCATAAGAGTGCCTTCTTTTTGTCTAGCTCCGATCGCTCTTTTGATTTTCTTACTGGTATCTTTTACATAACGCTCATTGAACCATGTTTTAATTCCAATGGTGTCGTCGCTGGAATCAAAAGAATCGTAATTATCATCAATGACAATGAGATGTTTTCCCCGTTCCTGAAATTCATCCAAAAGCAAAAGAACCTTCGCATTATGTCTGCCAAGACGAGAGAAATCTTTCACATATACGGTATCAATATCTTTATCCAAATCAGCCATCATCTGCCTAAATCCAGGTCTGTCAAAAATATAACCTGATACTCCGTCATCTTCATACCATCGGTCAATAACCATTCCATGGTCAGATGCATACTGATTGATAATTAACTTCTGATTTTCTATAGAAACATAATTTCGCTTATCGTCATCTCTTGAAAGACGCACATATCCAGCATTCATGTTGTCGCCATTTCTTTGATATGGTTTCGGATCAACGCTTTTATTCCATTATGTATGTTTTTATCCGGCTGCCGTCCGCAAACGTAACAACCCGAAAACCTATTTTCGTATATTTCTCCTTATCAGCCTCAAAGTCTTCTGAAGATGTATAATCGGTTCGCCACAAGTAATATGTAGGTTTCTGCAGAGCCATCACACTCTTTCTATTTCTGATGTCTATACTAAGATATAACATCAGATTGTTTTTGTGCCTGTCTGCTCTATAATATTTTCAGTCTGACTTGATTCGGCAGTAGCGAAAAAGGTTTTCATTTTTCCTATTTTTTCATGAGCAATATCACTCCGATAGCTAGAACCGCCAACATATAACGGAACACACATTTCTAAAATACGATCATAAATTCGTTTCTTTTCTATGTTCGTTTCTTCTTTTAATTGTTTTATCGGAAGATTGGTAGTTACGATTAATGGTCTGCCGGAGCGATATCTTCGGTCAATTACACTGAATACAATTCCAAGAGCATACTCAGAACTTCGTTCTGTACCAAGATCATCCAAAATTAAAAGTTCATATCGTGCCAGAGCATTGATATATTCTGTTTTATCCTCTAATGGAAACATATCATCAATAATTGTATTAAAATTTGTCATCTTCACAGTAATTTCCCGATTCAAAAGTGCGTTGGCAATGCAACCGGCTATGTAACTCTTTCCGGTTCCTATTGGTCCCCACAAGAGAAAACCAATATGATTTTTCTTCATATCATTCCAGTTTGTTGTGTATTCTTTGGCCTTCTCGATGGTAGTAGTCTTTTCTGCCAGTTCAAAATTCCAATCATACATTCGTGGTTCTTCAAAACAGATTTTTCTATTTCTTTCCACTAATTCGCAATGTTCTCTTTCTTTATATGCCTTTTCTTCTGCTTCACGTTTTTGACGGATACATGCACATTGTCTAAAATGTTTTTTCATACCAAGAATACTGTCTGGAGGGAAATATGCCTCTACAGGTTCTCCACAAACCATGCAATATGCTAATCCATCTGCACCTAAATATGTGTTTTCCTGCTTTATCATAGACTGTCGCCCTCCTCATATTCGTAATTTACTCCAATCTCATTACTAAAATTATATTTTTCTTTTACTTTACTAGGTGGCACATTTCCGACCATAGAAGAGGCTATTTTTCGACTGAATGAAGGACAGCTTTTCATCCCAATAGAAGCTGTATTTTCGTCTGTCTGCTTTACATCCGGTTCAGAAATCAACTCTATACAGGGGATTCGCATATATAAATGATTTGGTTTTGAAAATCCTCCGGAACTGCGAATCAACAATCCATACTCATCTAATTCCTTCATGGCAGCCTTTACAGAAGTACAACATTTTCCCCATTTCAAAGAAATTTCTGTAATCGGAAAGACGAAATATACATATCCGTCTTCATTGAGCCAATGGTTTTTCTGTGAAATTCTGGCTCTGTCATATAACAGCATATAAAGTAATTTTGCATTTTGAGAGAGTGGTAGCTCTAACAAAAATTTAGGGAACTGATAATAGGGAAGTATCTTTTCCGTTTCCATCATATATTCAAATTTCATATTTTCTTTTACCTTTCTGAAAAATTAAGGAGACGGGTGCCGGCTTTCCCAAAGAGATTTTTATGCTTTATTAAAATTCTCTTTTTATATCTCCCTATATAACGAAAGGAAAAAAGCTCATTTTACAGGGTGCAGAGAGAAAAAATTTTATAAGAGCAAGATCCACCCGTGTTTAACGTTATCGCGTTTCTACCTCCGTTCACCTTACGGGTTTGCTCTTGATGGGGAGTAACAATTCCCCATGCCCTTGCTTATATAATTGGCTTACACAAGAATTTGTTCGCATCACCATGTGTATTTTGAAAAAGAAAAAGACATCCAATTACTTATTGAATGCCTCAAAATAGAATTATGTTAATTATGATATTTTGCTGCGTTCACCTCCGGTGTAGCTAATAAAAAAGTGGGGATGGGGAGGAGACAGTTCCCCAACAAGATAAAACTCCGAAATATTACTTATATGGCAGAATGACGATATGGTAATACCGGGGTGGATCTTGCTCTTGATAATGTAGGAAGGGAAAAATGCTGAGAATAATATTTTTTATGATCGTATTTACAATACGATTCTTATAATTTGCCTTATGAGAAAGTTGGAAAGAATGAGCCAGTGTGCATTGCGGATGAAGTACCGTTTGACATTCCTGAGAGTTGGGAGTGGGTACGACTGAGCAAAATCGTTTACAGCAGAGGGCAAATGACACCTGCTGATGATTTCTGTTATATAGATATTGGATCTATTGATAACAAAAATCAGAAACTCAGCGATGAAGAAAACATTATTACTGCGAATAAGGCGCCTTCAAGGGCAAGAAAAATTGTCGCTATAGGTGACATTCTTTACTCTACAGTGCGTCCATATCTGCATAATATGTGCGTCGTTGACCGTTCCTTTAGCCATCAGCCCATTGCCAGTACAGGTTTTGCTGCCCTTACTTGTCACACCGGCTTTTACAATGAGTTCCTGTTTTATTATCTGATGTCACCAGACTTTGATGCGTATGCAAATGACACAGACAACGCCAAGGGCATTGCTTATCCTGCGATCAACGATAATAAACTATATCGGGCACTTATACCAGTTCCTCCTGAATCGGAGCAAAAAAGAATTGTAGAAAAAATCAAAGAAGCATTACCTTATGTTGCTACATACGGAGTGGCATACTCCGAAACAGAATCTCTAAATAATACTTTCCCAGATAGACTAAAGAAGTCTATCTTACAAGAAGCGGTACAGGGAAAACTTGTCCCACAAGATCCTGCCGACGAACCAGCTTCCATCCTTCTGGAACGCATCCGTGCTGAGAAAGAGCAGCTGATTAAAACTGGTAAAATCAAGCCAGACAAGCACAAATCCGTCATTTTTAGAAGGGATAATTCTCATTATGAGAAGTTGGACGGAATCGAGTGCTGCATTGACGATGAGATACCGTTTGAGATTCCGGGTAGTTGGGTATGGGAGCGTTGGGGCAGTATATCCCAATCCATTCAGTACGGATATAATGCTCCTGCAAAGGATTGTGGTCGAATAAAGATGGTTCGTATTAGTGATATCCAAGACAATTCTGTATTGTGGGAAACAGTTCCTTACTGTGATATAAAGGAAAATGAAATTAGCACCTACCTTCTGCAACCAAATGACATTTTGTTTGCAAGAACAGGAGGAACCGTTGGAAAGTCATATCTTGTACAAGAAGTTCCTGAAGAAGCAATCTATGCAGGATACTTAATCAGAACCAGATACAGCCAATGGCTATGCCCTCAATATTTAAAATTTTTCATGGAAAGTGAACTATATTGGAGCCAGCTGCGTAATGGCACTATTGCGACAGCGCAACCAAACTGTAATGGCAAAACGTTAGGAAAAATGTTATTACCTATTCCACCATTGTCTGAGCAGTATAGAATTGTCGAAAGGGTCAATGCTCTATTTGATTATTGCAATTCAATATGAAGTACAAGGCATACACTGTAACAATCTAAAGTGTATGCCTTTTCTTTTACCAATCTACGATTGTATCAACAATTTCTCTCTGTTCTGTGGCTGTTTTTCTGAGGTAAATACGGGTGGTTTCGATGCTTTCATGCCCCATAAGATCCGCAAGAAACGCTATATCATTACAACGATCAAGAAAACTCTTAGCAAACCTGTGACGGAACGAGTGCGGATATACAACTGCAGGATTGATGCCATACTTCACCGCCAGTTTCTTCAACTGTCCTGAAATGCCACGGGTTGTAATACGTTCCCCATATTTGTTCAAAAAAATGAAGCCACTTTCTTGTTGCTTTTCAGCCAACCAAGAAAGGGCTTCATTTTGCAGTTCTTTTGGAATATAAATTCTACGCAATTTACCGCCTTTAGAGTACAAATCAAGATGCCCTAACTTAACATGTTCAGCTTTAATCTGAATTAGTTCGCTGACTCTGGATCCAGTGGCAGCAAGGAAGCGAATTACAAAATACCAAAACATTTCGTTGTCATTCTTCAGACAAGATTTGAAGTATTTGTAGTCTGCTTCACTAATGACATTTTCCAAAAAAGTTTTCTGCTGCACACGGATAAAGGGCAATTTCCATTTTTCTTTGCCAATGCACTCTAAGTAGCAGTTGATAGCCCGAAGTCTGAGATTAACCGTCTTGGGTTTATAATTCTCAATCAGCCATACCTTGTACTCACGCAGTTTTTTCTGGGTAACATCATCGTATTGCTCCCCATACTGTTTGATGGCGAATAGATACGATGAAATCGTGTTTTCCGAGAGGTTTGTGCCCCTCAAATGTCTTTCGAATTTTTGTTTTTCTATCATGGCGAAAGACCTCCTTTCGCCAAATATTATACAATGCTTTCCTAAATCAGCGTAATCTTGTTGAACAATTCTTGTTGTTTTTCAATGATACGGCGTTGCTCTAATACCGGTGGAATAGGGAATAAGAGGTTCATGACGCTATTACGATCTATTCCAGGAATAACCCCCTGTCCCTTAGATTTGATTTTATCGAAGTTTGCTTGTAGGAACAAACGGACATAGTGCATATCCAATGATATAAACTTTTTTATTGCCATGATTTGCCTTGCGATATGAGCTTCTGCAATATCACAAATCACAGTTTTTCCGTAGCCTGAACCCTTGCAAACTAACAACACATCTCCACGATTAGCAATTACCCTTGGTGTTTCGGTCCAACGGTTTAGTAAAACACCGTTCTCTGATAAACTACTGGCACCCGTAATATAAGGCATTCCCTTTTGGGTGTTGTTATATTCTTCAGGCTTAAAATCTGTTCCTGAAAGCAAAGAAATAACTTGTCCCAATCTTGACCATTCCCATGTATCAGGAATTTCAAACGGTATCTCATCGTCGATACAACGCTCGATTCCATCCAACTTCTCATAATGAGAACTTTACAAACCAGATAGCCTATTTGAAATAATGGCATAAAGTTCAAGTATCTGTTTTTGTTCACGAATTGGAGGAAGTGGAATAAGAAAATTCATCAGTTTTGTAGCGCTTAGACCTTCTCTTGAAACCCCAACTTGAACATCCATGATTAGATTTTGGATATAATTTGAAATTAAAATGGTGTGTATCCATTGACGTATTACAGGATCCAACAATCTGATGATCATGACGTGCTGATTAACATTTGCTATGTCAAAATCATCTGGAACAATCGCACAACGACCTATAGATCCACCAGTAATATTTAGCAGAATATCTTTTGCTAGAACGATGCTTCCTGACTTTTTTAGGTTGATTTCTTCTGTAATATAAGCAATGTCAATCAATCTTAGACCGTCATTATAAACATTTTGAGAACGAATAAATTTGATACCATCGGACACATATACCGCTTTGCCTCCTGTTGGGGTACTGCCAGCTCCAATTTTTATGCATAATTCATTGAGTCTGCACCATGTCCAATTTTCAGGAATGTCAAACGGAATTTCATCATCAATGCAAACTTCCTCAGAACCTCGCTTTTCATAATGAGAATTATCCCTTCTAAAAATGACGGATTCGTGCTTATCTTTTTTGAGTTTACCTTCGGCAATTAACTTTTGTTTTTCAGCGCAAATATGTTCCAAAAGTACAGAAGCTGGTTCATCAGCAGGATTTTGTGGAACAAGTTTACCTTGAATTGCTTCCTGTAAAATGGATTTTTTGAGTTGTTCCGGGAAATTATCATTCAATCGTTTGGCTTTAGAATATGCTATACTATATTCATTCACACAAAGCATTATTTTGTTAAGTTTCTCCACAACACGAAACTGTTCTAATAATGGTGGGATTGGAACGAGCATATTTCCAAGCGTTTTTCCATTACAGTTGGGCTGTGCAGTGGCAATAGTTCCTTCTCTTAATTGAGACCAATACAATTCGCTTTCCATAAAGTATTTCAAATACTGTGGGCATAACTGGTTACTATATCTAGTTCTGATTAAGTACCCAGCATAAATCGCTTCTTCTGGAACCTCCTGCACGAGATAAGACTTTCCAACGGTTCCTCCTGTTCTTGCAAACAAAATATCATTTGGTTTCAGAAGATATGCATCAATTTCACTTTCCCTTATGTCGCAGTAAGGAACTGTTTCCCACAATACAGAATTATCTTGAATATCACTAATGCGAACCATCTTTATTCGCCCATTTTCCTGTGCTGGTGCATTGTAGCCATACTGAATAGATTCTGATAATGTTGCCCAGCGTACCCATTCCCAACTCTCAGGAATGTCAAACGGTACTTCATCCGCAATGCACACTGGTTCATTCTTTCCAACTTTCTCATAAGGCAAATTATCAGCACCACGAAAGATATAAGAAGGATTCTTCTCTTTCTTGATTTTTCCTGCTTTGATAAGTTCTTCTTTTTCTTTTCTTATTCGTGCAAGTAATACAGAAGCTGGTTCATCATTTGGATCTTGCGGAACAAGTTTTCCTTGAACAGCCATCTGCAATATCGAATTTTTCAATTGTTGTCCGGTCATTATTGTTCCTCCAGGTCAATACCTAATATTTCTGTAATCTGAGCTAAAATACGGTCAATATCAGCATTTAAGCTAGCTCGTTTTTCTTGGTATTGTTGAATTAATTCTTTTGGCGGCAAAATTTCTTCTTCCTCATGAGGATAACCACAAAGATCAATATTATAATTTTTTGCAATGATTTCCTCTACCGAAAACTTCTTTGCCTTATCGAAACCATCCTTATTGATTTCTTCTCTATCATTCCACCACTTCATAACTGGTTCGAAATGTTTGAGTTCCATTGGTTTTGTCTTAGAAAAATTTTTATATCCCTTCGGCATATCCAAACGATAAAACCATGTTTCTTCTGTTGGTGTTGTATGATCAAAGAACAAAATATTTGTGGTGATAGAAGTATAAGGTGCAAACACACTATGTGGCAAACGAATTACGGTATGTAAATTGAATTCAGAAAATAATTTCTTCTTAATGGCAACTTTAGCATTATCTGTACCAAACAAGAAACCATCCGGCAGGATTACAGCAGCACGACCATTTTTCTTTAAACGATACATAATAACTGACATAAACAAATCTGCTGTTTCACTACTTGCCAAATCTGCCGGAAAATGATTTTTCACTTCCATTTTTTCATTTCCGCCATAGGGTGGATTCATCAAAATAACATCAAATTGATCGCTTTCCGTGTAATCTAAGACATCCTTTAAAAGAGAATTATCATGATAAATCTTTGGCACATCAATTCCATGTAACAACATATTGGTAATACACAGCATATACGGGAACTGTTTCTTTTCTATTCCGTATATTGAAGTATCATAGGCTACCTGATCCTCTGTAGTTACTATTTTTTTTGATAATTCTTTTAACCAACTCGTAAGAAATCCTCCGGTACCACAAGCGAAATCAGCTGCCTGTTCACCAATCTGTGGGGTAATCATTTTTGCCATAAAATCTGTTACTGCACGAGGAGTATAAAATTCACCGGAAGAACCTGCACTTTGTAATTCCTTTAAAATGGTTTCATAAATTTCACCAAAAGCATGACTTTCTTCATAATCTCCTAAGTCAAGATCATCAATAACATTAATAACTTGCCGAAGAAGGACACCGTCTTTCATATATTGATTCGCATCTGCAAATGTAGTTTGAACAATAGCTTTTTTTATTGGAGTAGATGCATCAACAGGAAGTTTTTTCAATGTTGGAAATAATGTATTATTTACAAAATCCAACAATCTTTCTCCTGTCATAGCAGTACCTGTACGATCATCAACCGCCCAATTTTTCCAACGACATTCTTCAGGAATAATGGAAACGTAATCTTCATCGTCCCATTCCCAATCCTGCTCCTTCGCATCATATACTTTCAAAAAGAGCATCCATGCAATTTGCTCTATACGCTGTGCGTCTCCATTGATGCCAGCATCATTCCGCATAATATCACGAAGTCTTTTTACAAATCCTGCTAAATTACTCATATTTATACCGCCTCTTCTGTGTAAATTGCTTTTTCAAGTTCTTTCACCGCTTGCATATAACCAGCTTTTCCACCAAAATATCCTGCAATTTTTGCTGGTTTTCCCAGTTTCAAAAACGGATCAAGTTTTAAAATTTCAGTTTTCTCGATTTCATATATACCAGTATTCATGTATTTATCCAAAAGTGCTTCCAGCACGTCTCTTGCAATACCGCTATATTTACTGAGAAAATCACGTTTTTTTACATTATTAGCTCTTTCTTTCCGAGTTAAAGGCTTTTTATCAAAGGCTACATGGCAAATAAAATCAAAATCATCTACATCTACCATATTTTGCTCTTTTTTCATCGTTTCAAGATTAATTCCCCGTTCCAAAAGCATTTCTTTGATTTTCTCTTTTTTCTCTTCTTGCGACCATTGTCTTATAAAATTATCTAACGATGCGTATTCACCAATAATATTTTCTTTCGTATAATCCACAATACTTTCTTGTCTTAAAAGTTTTCCGTTGGTATCATACACGGAAACTGTTTTATGAATAATTTGAACTTTGCATCCATCTCGGTCAATAATTGGTTTTGGATTTCCGTAAGGAACTTTTGGATCTTTGATAACATTAGTCTGATCAGATTCTTCTCCATAAGTAGTTTCTCTCTTAGGAGTGAAATTTTCATTAATTTCAATTGGTCCATCCCAATCAGGATCCGCAAATAATCTAGTTACATTTCGAAAATCCATAACAACAAAATGAGTTTTCCCTTCTTTTTCTCGAAGTCTGGTTCCTCGACCAATAATTTGTTTAAATTCTGTCATAGATCCAATCATTTCATCCAAAACAATCAGTTTTGTCATTTTGCAGTCTGCTCCCGTCGACAATAGTTTGGAAGTTGTTGCGATAACAGGGTATGGAGATGCAACAGAAATAAAATAATCGAGCTTCTTTTTGCCATAATCATCACTTCCGGTAATTCTCACAACATAATCAGGATTTTTTCTGACCATATCAGCATTTAAGTTTACTAAAGCCTGACGCATACGTTCTGCAGCATCTTCTGTTGCACAGAATACGATTGTTTTCGCCATTCTGTCAGTTGCTTTTAAGTAACGTGTTATTTCTAAAGCTACTTGCTGAATACGGTCTTCTATAATGATATTATAATCATAATCACTGTTTGTATAAATTCTATCTTCAATTTCATTTCCAGAAATATCTCTTTGTCCCTTTCGTGGCCGCCATCCATCACCAATATCAGTCATAATATTAATCACTCTAAATGGCGCAAGAAATCCATCTTCAATACCTTCTTTCAAGCTGTAAGAGTATATAGGCTCATGAAAGTATGAAAGATTAGAAATATACTTCGTTTCCTTTGGTGTTGCTGTCATTCCAATTTGAGTTGCGGAACTAAAATATTCCAAAATTTTTCGCCAGCGACTTTCTTCTTTTGCGCTTCCACGGTGACATTCATCTACTATGATAAGATCAAAAAAATCAGGAGTAAACAATTCACTAAAATGTTCTTTGTCGTCATCACCGACTAATTGTTGATATAACGAAAAATAAACTTCATGAGAAGTAATCGTATTTTTATCATCTTTTGCAACATTAATTTTATGAATTACTTTCTCTAATGGTGCAAAATCCTGTTGTATCGATTGATCCACAAGAATATTACGGTCAGCCAGATAAAGAATTTTCCGTTTCATTCCACTTTGAAGCATACGATAGACTATCTGAAAAGCAGTATAAGTCTTACCTGTACCAGTTGCCATAACAAGTAACAAACGCTTTTGTCCTCTTGCAATCGCATCTACCGTTCTATTGATTGCAATACGCTGATAATAGCGTGGAGGATATGTATTCTGACTACTGTAATATGGTTGTTGAATAATTGCCTCCTGCGCAGAAGTCATTCCTGATTCCTGTTTAAAGCGTTCAATCAGTTCTGATTCATTTGGAAATTCATCTAATCCAATTACTCGTTCTTTTCCTGTAAGAAAATCATGTTCTGCAAATCCTTCTCCATTAGAACTGTATGCAAATGGAAGATCGAGCATTTGCGCATACGTCATAGCCTGTTGCAAACCATGTGAAATGCTATGTTTATTGTCCTTAGCCTCAATAACGGCAATCGGATTATTTGCACTCATATACAGGATATAGTCTGCTCGTTTTGGCTTTTCACGAAAAACAAAATTTCCTTTTAAATTGATTTTGCCATCTGTAACTTGTGTTTCCATTGTAATTTTTTTAACATCCCATTTAGAAGTAATAGCAGGTGTAATATACTGTAATTTGATATCTTCTTCTGTCATTTGTTTTTTTGATAAAACGGTACTCATCTATATTCCCTCCCCCCATTATTCGATTTCTTTTGGAATAATATCCATAATATCGTCTATTGAACAGTTAAGAACACCACATATTCTTACCAATACTTCTACACGAACATCTTCATTTTTCCCTAACTTCGCCATAGCATTTGTGCTTATTTGAGCAGCTTTGATAAGTTGTGTTTTACTCATTCCTCTATCTATCAGTATTTTCCATAATTTATTGTAACAGACAGCCATCTTAAACCCTCCAACGATACAACTTCTCATAATTTTTGATTATAAGAAGATTATAGCATTCGACGTTTTAAAATTCAATTTTGAATTGTAATTCTCAATCATACAAAATCGAAAATTAAATGCAATTTTTCAAAAGACAAGTATTGAGAAACAGAACTGCTTATACTATAATTTACTTATGTCAAAGTGGAGGGGATACAAATGTCAGAATACGGATTTACCAAAAAGGATTGGTCTTTGTTCAGAGAGAAAATTTCAGACTGGCAAGAAGCCTATATGGATAAGTTGAATAAAGAATATATTGAATTGCTAAATGGTGAAGGAACTCCTTCCGAAAGATTTTGGACTTTAGAAGAACGTATTCGCAATGATGAAAAAGATACCGGTGTGCAGTTAAGAATGAGTCGTTCTAATTGCATCACTAACATTGTTTCACTTTTAAATGAAGGTGCAATCACTATGAACGATTTAGAAGAATTTAGCGATGAACTGAAGGAAAACATTCGCTTTATTACAGGCTAAAAATCGATTGTATCACAATTAATAGTTTTAAATGTTAAACAGGAGAATTTATGTCAAATTATAAATCAACAGATGCACTAATGCGGCATCTTCGGAATAATGGAATTGCTATTTCAGGCAGTTCACAAAAGCAACAATTAATTAATACAGGATATTTTCACGGATATAAGGGATACCGTTTTTTTGTTTCGTCCAATCGTAGAATCCCTTTTACCTCATACAATGAAATTAATGCTACGATTCAATACGACACAAAATTAAAATCATTGTTATACGGTAAAATGATGTTGATTGAAACTGCTCTTAAAAACATTGCCCTTAATACCATTATGGCAGAGATTAATTCAAACAGCATTTATGATATGTATGACAAAGCCGTCAGCAGTTACAAAAATGCTTCACCAGGAACTTCGGAAGACATTAAGAAAAAATTCCAAAACAATAAATTGAATTTACAGGGTTCTATTCAAAATTCTATTGCAGCGGCATACCGAAAAGAAAATCCGAAAATTACACATTTTTATAATACTGTGAATTATAATGAAGTCCCAATCTGGGCAATCTTTGAAATTTTGACAATGGGAGATTTTGGATATCTTCTTTCCTGCTTAACACAAGATGTCAGAAAAAAGATTTCAAGAAATATTGGTTTGAATTTGTCCAGCGATACCAATTGTACGTTAGTCTATAAATATGTATATGCATTAAAAGATTTAAGAAATGCTATCGCACATAATGATGTTGTTTATGATACACGTTTTAGAAAAATGGATCCATCGAAACCTATGAAGCAATGTCTAATGTTAGAAATGGGATTACCATACATAAATTTTAAGACTATAGGAGATTATATCATTCTTATATGTTATTTCTTAAAGTTGTTGAAGGTGTCCAAAACTGAAATCAAAGCATTTATAAGAGAATTTGAAAAAATAACTAAAGAATATGAGGGGCAGGTTAGTTCTGCCGTAGCCGCAATCACCGTTCATCCAGACTTGTTTTCGCGGATGACAATATTAAAAAATTCAATCTAATCTATTGCATATTTTTCGTTATTATAGTATATTATTAATAGCAATTGGGGTATGTGTTTGCGGACACATACTTGGAGGAGCCGGAGAAATCTGGCTCCTCTTTTGATTTCAGGATATTTTTTATTTCAATGTCTGAAATTCTTTCGCACTATTCATCCCGTCCACCCAGTTACACAAAATCACAATACTCTCTAAATTTACATTAATATATGTACGCCACCTTTTCGACCGCCAAGTACAGTTTTTCCCTTTAAGTCATTCCATGAAAAATCAGGCATTTCTTCCCTGGCAACGAGAAAATTTCCGGCGCGTTGTGTCAGCTGGGCAAAATTGACAACATAATCCTTTGAACCGCCGTTGTAGGTGTAAATGGAAGCTTCTGATCCCATAAAACCGATATCAGCTTCCCCAGAAAGGACAGCAGTCATTGTTTTGTCAGCGCCGTATCCTGTAACAAGCTCCAGATCAATATGATTTTCCTGAAAATAATCTTCTTCGATGGCTACATACATCGGTGCGTAAAAAATGGAATGAGCCACTTCATTGAGAACGACATGTTCGGGTTTTTCTTTTGCCGGAGTTTTTTGTTCAGCGGTATCGGAACCTATTGTTGTTTCGCTTTGTGAGCATCCCGTCAGAAAGAGGGAAAGGCAGGCAGCGCCTGCCAGCAGCATTGATGTTTTCTTTTTCATAAAATCCTCCTGAATAACAAGTATGTGATTCGGTATACTATATGTGATTCAGAAGAAAATGTGCGTGTCACGAAAGGTTTGGCGGTTCTGACTGAGCGCGCTGATCTAATACAGGAGCCTGATATTTATAGAGTTCGCTGTAAGATTCTAGTTCTGCATCAGAGACAGGCTCAGAAGGAATCAGCCTGTACAGTCAGTTGTTGACGCAGCATTTGCCAGATAATCATAGGAATCAATGATGATATCGTTTTGCTGTTCCAGTTCAGTTCGTGATGGAAAATGCATTTTCCGCATAAGCTCACCTCCTTATTTACTATAGGATTCTCTCCGGAATGGTGGTATACTATACATGGAAGTTACGACAGAAAGAAAGTGGGGAGAAGAGATGAAGTTTGTAACAGATACACATGCACATACCATTGTGAGCGGTCACGCCTACAGTACTATGAAAGAAATGGCACAGGCAGCAAAAGAAGCGGGATTGGAAGTATTGGCGCTGACAGAACATGCACCGACAATGCCGGGAACATGCGGGATGTTTTATTTCCAGAATTTTTCTGTTGTTCCGAGACAGATGTGCGGAGTAGAATTGATGCTTGGCGCTGAATTAAATATTTTAGATGAAAAGGGGACGGTAGACCTTCCGGAATCTACGATCCGGAATCTGGACATCGTGATTGCGAGTATTCATGGGCCGTGCTATCAGACAGAGAATACATTAGAACATAATATGCAGGCATATATCAATGCGATGAAAAATCCTCTGATTGATATTATTGGTCATCCGGACGACGGAAGAATCCCGATTGATTATGAGGTGCTTGTAAAAACGGCAAAAGAAACAAAGACATTATTGGAAGTCAATAATTCTTCATTAAATCCAAAGGGATTTCGACAAAATACACATGAAAATGTTTGTCAGATGCTGAAATTATGTAAACAGTATGAAGTTCCGATCGTGCTTGGAAGTGATTCTCATATTGATTCAGCAGTTGGAAAATTTCCGCTGGCAGAAGCAGTCATCCGTGAAACAGAATTTCCGGAAGAACTGATTGTAAGCACCTCTGCAGCGAAATTAAAATCCTTTTTGCGGCAATATTGATAATATTTATTTACTTTATGAATTTAATGTGCTAAAATCGTATCAATGATAGGCAGAGGATAAGGAGATTGTGATTATGAGTAAAAAGATCAGAACAGAGGCAGTCGACTATTTATTTGATGCAGTTTTAAGTCTGAAAAGCAAAGAAGAATGTTATCTTTTTTTCGAGGATATTTGCACAATTAATGAGTTGCTTTCGCTGTCGCAGAGATTAGAAGTTGCAAAGATGCTCAGAGAACAAAAGACATATTTGGATATAGCGGAGAAGACAGGGGCATCGACAGCAACGATCAGCCGTGTGAATCGTTCGTTAAATTATGGAAATGACGGATATGATCTGGTATTTGATAGAATTTCTTCTAAATAATATCGAAGAGAATAGCGAGATATCGGCTGACAGTATCACAATAGGGACAAAAGCAGGAGGAAGTTTTCCAGTGTTGAAAACTTTCTCCTGCTTTTAACGTTCTACTTATGAAGGATATACTATTTTTTATGCTCCGGTTCCGGAAAGAGATCAATAATCTGTTCAATCAGCTGTTTTTTCATATAGACATCAAAACTCAATGTGCATAGAAATGAGAAGAGCTGAAGAAAATCCCGTTCTTTTGGATCTTTGACATCTGTAAATGTCTGCAAAGCAGCCGCAGAAGAAGAGGAAAGATCTTCACGCAATTTTGCAAGCTGAGTATCAGAAAGGCTGAATACTTCTTTATAAATAGATGTCAAATCAAGTTCGCTGTCTGTCTGGAAATATTTTTCCAGTACAGGGTGAAGCAACGTATCGATATCTTTGATAGAAAGCATACTTTTGAAATAATAAATAAAAATCAGCACAAGCACATGCTCTCTGGAATATTTCTTTTTAACAGGCGGCGGAAGAAGATGATTCTTTGCATAGTTATTGATCATTGTCTTTGTAAGAATTTTGTCCTCTTCATATCTTTTCGAACCGGCAAGATGCTGATTCATAAAAGTAGTTACCTGATCCATATATAAATCAATATTAGGGATTGTTTCTGGCTCGATGTAATTGAGCTGGGTTAAGTTTGCCAGCATATCCTGTAAAAGTTTTTCTGTAGTTAATTCCAATATTATCACCTCTATAAATGACATTATATAGTATTAAAAACTAGATAGCAAGTCTTTTCTAAGAAAGCAGAATGTTACAAAAGGAGGAAAATGGTACAAAAAATTGTAAAATTACAGATAGAAAATTTGTTCGGGCAAATGATTTTCAGAACAGATGATTTATGTTATACTAAAACACAAATGGTCAGAAAGTCCATTTGTGTTAGAAGGAGAAATTTATGAGTATTTATGATACATTGAATGACAGACAAAAAGAAGCTGTCCTGCACACGGAGGGACACTGTTGATCCTGGCGGGGGCAGGTTCTGGGAAAACAAGAGTATTAACGCACAGGATTGCCTATTTAATAGAAGAAAAGGGAGTAAATCCGTGGAATATTCTTGCAATTACATTTACAAATAAGGCAGCAGGAGAGATGAGAGAACGTGTGGATCAGATTGTAGGATTTGGCTCTGAGAGCATCTGGGTAAGTACGTTTCATTCCACCTGTGTAAGAATTTTGAGACGCTATATTGACCGACTTGGCTATGGGACTAATTTTACAATTTACGATGCAGATGATCAGAAAGCACTGATGAGAGATGTGTGTAAATTGCTTCAGATCGATACAAAGATCTACAAAGAACGTAGCTTGCTGGCAGCTATTTCCGCTGCAAAGGATGAGATGATATCACCGGAGGAATTTGAACTAAATGCCGGCGGGGATTACCATGAAAAAAAGATTGCACAAGTATATAAAGAATATGAACATCAGTTAAAAGCGAATAATGCGCTTGATTTTGATGATTTGCTTGTAAAAACCGTACAATTATTTCAGACACAGCCGGATGTGTTAGATACTATCAGGAACGATTTCGGTATATCATGGTAGATGAATATCAGGACACGAATACCGTTCAGTTTCAATTTGTAAGCCTGTTGGCATCTAAGTATCGCAATCTTTGTGTAGTAGGAGATGATGATCAGTCAATCTATAAATTCCGTGGTGCAAACATTCAAAATATTTTGAGTTTTGAGAAAGTTTTTGAAGATGCAAAAGTTATTAAACTTGAACAGAATTACCGTTCTACAGGAACGATTCTTGAGGCGGCAAATGAAGTGATCGCCAATAATCAGGGACGGAAGGAAAAACGGCTTTGGACAGAGAATGCACAGGGAGATAAAATACAGTTTCAGATGTTTGACAATGCCTATGAAGAAGTGGAATATATCGTAGATGATATTCGAAAGCATGTTAGAGAAACTGACAGCAGTTATCGGGATTATGCGATATTGTACCGAACCAATGCACAGTCCCGTATGTTTGAGGAGAAATTAGTTACAGCAAACATTCCATATAAAATTATTGGCGGGATTAATTTCTATGCCCGCAAAGAAATTAAAGATTTGTTGAGCTATTTAAAAACAGTTGATAATGGTCAGGATGATCTGGCAGTACGGCGGATTATTAATGTGCCGAAGAGAGGAATCGGTCTTACTTCCGTAAATCGTGTGCAGGAGTATGCATTGCAGAAGGAAATAAGTTTCTATGAAGCGCTTTTGGGAGCGGATCTGATTCCGGGAATCGGAAAAAGTCTTGGAAAGCTGGAATCATTTACGGCAATGATTGAGCATTTTAAAATGGAATCCGGAAATCAAAAAGTATCGGAACTTATACAGGAGATTATTGATGTAACAGGATATGTCGAGGAATTACAGGCAGAAGATACGGTGGAATCAGAGGCGCGTCTGGAAAATATCGATGAACTTCTGAATAAAATTGTGGCTTACGAAGAGGATTGTGAGGACCAGCAGATTCCGGCAACGCTGAGTGGATTTTTGGAAGAAGTGGCATTAGTGGCTGATATTGACAGTTTGGAAGAAGACAGTGATTATGTTGTTTTAATGACACTGCACAGTGCAAAAGGGTTGGAATTCCCGAATGTTTATCTGGCCGGAATGGAAGACGGACTCTTTCCAAGCTATATGACGATTACAGCAGATGATCCTGCAGAACTGGAAGAAGAGCGGCGTCTTTGTTACGTAGGAATCACAAGGGCAATGCATAAGCTCACATTGACCTGTGCAAAGAGAAGAATGATTCGGGGAGAAACGCAATACAATAAAATGTCTCGTTTCTTAAAAGAAATTCCGATGACGCTTCTTTCTTCCGGAATGCCGGTTGAAAAAGAAGCAATGGAACTTCCAAAGCAGATTGCTTACGCACAGGCAAAGCAGTCTTTTCAGTCAAAGCCGTTTGGCATGGGAAAACCGGTACAGCAATTTGCTGTGAAAAATGGAAATGGTCCGGGTTATGATGTGGGAGATCGCGTGCGTCATGTGAAATTTGGGGAAGGACTTGTGACAGGAATTACGGAAGGCGGCCGGGACTATGAAGTTACAGTAGCATTTGACACGGCAGGGACAAAGAAAATGTTTGCAGCGTTTGCAAAATTACAAAAAATAGACGAATAAAAATAATGCTGACAGGGAAAACTGGATTTGAGAAGATGAAAGAATTTAACAGATTTTTCTAGTAATATAAAAGGGTTAGTGTTATAATAATAGAAATAGATGTGGTCAGTAATTTACTAGACGGAAAGGACGTGGCACAATGAACAAAATAGAAGATCTTGTAGCAGCATCAAAATTAAATGAATTAATCCATAAGAAAGACGATGAAAAGGCATCTAAGACGATTCTCTGGGTACTTGCAATTGTTGGTGCAGTAGCAGCAGTGGCAGCGATTGCTTATGCAGTATATTGCTTCTTCACACCGGATTATTTAGAAGACTTCGAAGATGATTTTGAGGACGATTTTGATGATGACTTCTTTAATGAAGAGGATGAAGTATAGAGAATCAAAAGTACTGAATGTGATTGATAATATCCGTTGGGAATTCCCTGACGGATATTTCTTTTCGTAAAACGTCTAATGGACAGCTTTTTGCAGAAAATAAATGGCAGGAAAGGATTTACCGCAAATGAAAAAAGGACAGGTTCTGGAAGGAACAATAGAAAAAGTAGAATTTCCAAATAAAGGAATGGTATCTGTATCGGGAGAAGAAAAACCGGTTCTCGTCAAAAATGGTATTCCGGGACAGAAGATTCGCTTTTGCATTAATAAATTCAAGAGAGGAAATGCAGAAGGACGGCTGTTAGAAGTGTTAGAACCGTCACCGCTGGAAACAAGAAAACCAGTCTGCAGCAATTTTCCGGCTTGCGGAGGGTGTATGTACCAGACAATGGAATATGAAGCGCAGCGCCGGATGAAAGAGGAGCAGGTAAAAGCAATCATTGATGAGGCAACGGAAGGAGATTATATTTTTGAAGGGGTAAAAGGAAGTCCAAAGGAATTTCGTTATCGGAATAAGATGGAATTTTCTTTTGGGGATGAATATAAAGACGGACCGTTATCGCTCGGACTTCATAAGAAAGGAAGTACATATGATGTCCTTACGACCTCTGATTGCATGCTCGTACATGAAGACATGACGAAGATTCTTACATGTGTACTGCAATATTTTCAAGAGCGTGGAGTTAGCTATTATCGAAAAATGCAGCATACAGGATATTTGCGGCATTTACTTTTAAGAAGAGGGGAGCGTACCGGAGAAATTCTTGTCAACCTTGTAACAACAACACAGGAGGAACATGATCTGGAACCATTGAAGAGGGCGCTGCTTGATCTTACACTGGAAGGAAAGATTGTGGGAATTCTTCATATTTTAAATGATTCGCTGTCAGATGTAGTTCAAAGTGATGAGACGCGCGTTCTCTACGGTCAGGATTATTTCTATGAAAAACTCCTTGATCTGGAGTTTAAAGTAACGCCATTTTCTTTCTTTCAGCCGAATTCACTTGGGGCAGAGGTACTTTACCGTACGGTAAGAGAATACATTGGCGATATTCATAACATGACGGTATTTGATTTGTTCAGCGGAACAGGAACTATCGCACAGGTGCTTGCTCCGGTAGCAAAGCAAGTGATCGGTGTTGAGATCATCGAAGAAGCAGTTGAGGCAGCGAGAGAAAATGCGGCACATAACGGACTTGATAACTGCAAATTTATTGCAGGAGATGTGTTCCGTGTACTGGATGAAATTGAAGAAAAACCGGATGTGATTGTTCTTGATCCACCAAGAGATGGAATTCATCCAAAAGCGCTGCCGAAGATTCTCGATTATCAGGTAGATAAGATTGTATATATCTCTTGTAAAGTAACAAGCCTGGCCCGGGATCTGGCAATGATGCAGGAGAGAGGATACCGGGTTGTAAAATGCACGGGAGTTGATCAATTTTGTCAAACAGTGCATGTTGAGACTGTGTGCTTGTTGGAGCGGAAAGATAAATAAATATTGAAAAGTGGCGTATTTCCGGGCTTTTTGTAAGGATAGCATCCTTAGAGAATCCTATTTTGCATCATGCTAAGAAGGAATTTGAGGAGTTAGTTGGTGCGGAGTTCAATGAATTGTTTAACAAGATATAAAAAATGAAACTATCGTGCAGGTACGCAAACTGGGATTTAAGACATTTGATATACTGATGAGTATCAAAAGAGGAAGAAGAACCAGATATGAAGAAAACAAGGGGTGTTAAGAAGATGGGAATTAGTTCTGTATCTGTAGCTTGGTAAGGGTGCTAACATCACCACAGATGTGCTTGTAAAGATATGCGAGTATCTCAAGTGTGATATTGCTGATATTACGGAAATAGTCTTAGATGAATCATCAGAGGAGGAAAACTAAAATGGCAGATAAAAATACAGCCGATATTGGATTTGAAAAACAAATATGGGATGCGGCTTGTGTACTTCGTGGTAACATGGATGCATCAGAATATAAGAACGTCGTTCTAGGATTGATTTTCCTAAAGTATATCTCAGATAGATTTGATGATAAGTACCAGGAGCTTGTTGAAGAAGGCGACGGATTCGAGGAAGATATCGATGAATATACTTCTGAAGGTATTTTCTTTGTACCGGCTGGTGCACGTTGGAGTGAAATTGCAGCAAAAGCGCATACTCCGGAAATCGGAACGGTGATCGATGATGCCATGCGTGCCATCGAAAAAGAAAATAAGCGTTTGAAGGATATTTTGCCTAAGAACTTTGCACGCCCGGAGCTGGACAAGCGTAGACTTGGCGATGTTGTGGACCTGTTCACCAACATCCAGATGATTGAACAAGGCAGTGAAAAAGATATCTTAGGTCGTACCTATGAATATTGTCTTTCTATGTTTGCAGAACAGGAAGGAAAGCGTGGGGGTGAATTCTTTACGCCTTCATGCGTAGTACGTACTTTGGTGGAAGTCTTGAAACCTTTCAAGGGACGAGTATATGACCCTTGTTGTGGTTCAGGAGGTATGTTTGTTCAGTCTGCGAAGTTTGTTGAGAATCACAGTGGTAATATCAGCAATATTTCTATCTACGGTCAGGACTCAAACCCTACTACATGGAAAATGGCACAGATGAACCTTGCTATTCGTGGAATTGAACCAGATCTCGGAGCCTACGCTGCAGATACGTTCCTAGATGATCGTCATCCAACATTGCGAGCAGATTATATTATGGCTAATCCTCCATTTAACCTTTCCGATTGGGGATTGGATAAACTAAAAGAAGATCAGAGATGGAAATATGGGACACCACCAGCAGGAAACGCCAACTTTGCATGGCTTCAGCACATGATTTTTCACCTTGCGCCAGCAGGTCGTATTGGTATGGTATTGGCGAATGGTTCACTTTCTTCTCAGTCAGGTGGAGAGGGTGATATTCGTAAGAACATTATCAATGCCGATTTAGTTGAGTGCATTGTTGCAATGCCTACTCAGCTATTCTACACAACGCAGATTCCTGTTTCGCTCTGGTTTATCAATAAACAGAAGAAACAACCGGGAAAGACTTTATTTATTGACGCTCGCAAGATGGGAACGATGGTGAGCCGTAAGCTTCGAGAGTTGACAGATGATGATATCAAGAAGATTTCAGATACCTATGAAACTTTTGTTGATGGAACACTTGAAAATGTCAAGGGATTTTGTGCTGTTACAGATACAGTTGAAATTGAGAAACAAGATTATATCCTCACACCTGGCCGCTATGTGGGTATTGAAGAGCAGAAGGATGACGATGAGCCGTTTGAAGAAAAGATGGTTCGGTTAACAACTGAACTTTCGGAAATGTTTGCAAAGTCGCATGAGCTGGAGGGTGAAATCAGGAGGAAGCTAGGAGCGATCGGGTATGAGCTTAAACAATGAAATAACATATTGTTTGATTTTTGATACGAACGCTCTGTTTCAAGCATACGAAAAGAAGGCAGATTTTACAACTTTTAGCTTTAATGCAACATTTGAAAATGTAATTGATATGATTAATCAACTTGATATATATAATCAGGTAACCGTAGCAATTCCATCTGTTGTATGGAGTGAAATGGAGAAGCAGATTATAGAAAAGCATGATGAATTGCTTTCAACTTATAAAAGTACGATATCAAAGAAAAGATTTCCTGAATATTCTATTCAAGAAAATCCGGATATAAACTATCCGGAATACATAAAAAATAAGATTGCGGAATACAAGAAAGAGATTTCAGAAGGATTGAATGAAGTTATAGAGATTCCTCTTGCTTCTAATAATAGGTTTGAAAGTATTGTAAATCGTGCATTTAGTAAGTTGCCTCCTTTTGAAGGAAAAGAGAAAAAGTCTGATAAAGGATTTAAGGATGCATTGTTATGGGAAAGTGTTTTAGAATTTTCATTAACGCATCGCAACTCGAAAATTATATATTATTCCAAAGACAATGCTTTTGGAGAATTTCTGCTAAATGAGTTTGCAGAAAATGTATCAGATTCATCACTGTTTATATGCAAAAATGAAAGTGAAGTTAAGGTACAATTAGAAGCGTGGGCAAAAGAAATTGACAAATATTCGTATCAACCAATTGAAGAGTTTGATGAAAACCAGGAAATTGTTGACTGGTTAAACTCTGAAGATTTTCTTGTGCAGATAATAGATCGAAATTTTGGACTTGTTGAAAAAGGACGGTTGATTACTTCAACTACAGCTCATTTGATTAGCATTGATAATATTGAATTCTTGAATTCGGACGTGAATGCAATTGAATATTATATTGAAGTAGCATTGCAGTTTATATATGAATTGAAAGATGGAGGGAAAACACAGGACACAATCAACGTAGGTATAAATGTTAAGATGCTGGATGATGCGACTTATTCGGTTGAAGATGCTTATAGAATGGATGAAGATGAAACTGAAAGTGAGAGTTAGCTTATGAATACAGGACAAGAAAGAATAAACGAATTTGTAATTCGTGAAAAACTGGAGGCGATTGGGCATGAGATCTGAATGGACAAAAAAGAAGCTCTCTGATATTGCAGATTTCAATCCGAGAGAAACAATAAAAAAAGGTACTATAGCTAAGAAAATCCCTATGGATGTGCTCCGCCCATTTTATCGAGATATTTCATATTATGTTGAAGAATGTTTTTCTGGTGGCACAAAATTCCGTAATGGAGATACGATTATGGCACGAATTACGCCGTGTTTAGAAAATGGGAAAACAGCGCAGGTCTCAATCTTAAATGATGGAGAGGTCGGGTTTGGCTCAACGGAATATATAGTGTTTAGAGCAAAAGAAGGAATTACTAATAAGGACTATTTGTATTATCTCGTTTGTAGTCCAGAAGTAAGAGAACTAGCAATAAAATCTATGGTTGGCTCCTCTGGACGACAGCGTGTGCAGACTGATGTTGTAAAGAATCTTGAAATTGATGTGCCTCCATTAGTTGATCAAGAAAAAATCGGCTCATTTTTGAAGTCGTTTGATGATAAAATTGCACTCAATGATAGAATAAACAAGAATTTAGCGGCTTAGAGGTCAATGTCAGAGACATCAAGCTCACCGGACATAAGCTTAGGTAAAAGAGTATCTCGAAGTACAGCAAGATGTTCATTTTGCTTGCCATTGGCAAAAATCTGATTGAAAATTGATTTGCAATAATCATCAAATGCTATAACTTTATCTACTGGTGGAATTAAAATAGTTTCCGTTTCGATAAAGCCTGAGAAGTCAAGGTTCTTAATACCTGTTGTGCCGTTTTCATAAGAGAAAAAGACACCTTTACCATACAGATATTGCCAATAATAGTAGATAAACAAACTGTATCCTTCTTTGGGTTTCATTGCCTTACAGAAATTTGTGCAAACCATACCGCTATCATAACGGTCGAGTAAAGATTGAGTTATAGCTGTACATCTACCGGTTGATTGAGTAGGACTACCTCCTGAAATTTCAACAACAATGTCACTGGCTGTAAGTTGTTTTGTGGCAAAGTTTTTAGGAAGAATATATCTTGTGGGCATTTTGCCTTTGTTGCCTGCTTTGACTTCGGGAATATCTGCACCCCTAATGCAGTAAACCTTTTCGGTATTATTGCCTGTCGGTGCTTCTTTTCCCCAATCACCATTTAAGGTTGATTTAATAAGTTCAGAGAATGTTCCTGTTGACCATTCATTGTTTTCGGGATTGTCTATAAACCATTCTTTGAATATTGCCTGAGCTTGTTGTTCTAAATTCTTGTTTAACATAGGGAGGAAGACAAAATGATGTATTTTAAAGGTGTGCCAATTGAAAAAGTAGGCTACTGTAAATGTTCATCCATATCGTCTGTTACATCAGAAATTGAAGAATGGGGATATTGGGATGTTTGTTGTAGGTGTGGAAAACCACTTAAAGATGGATTCCATTATTATAATCATTATGATGGAGAAGATCACGATGATATAGACCTTTATTAAGAATAAAACTCCTACCAACGGCGGGAGCTAAAGCCAACGGAACTGCCGTTGAGTCGTTCTCTGGAAAATAAATTTGAAGGAGAATGACCTATGAAACAACAAATTATTTCAGAGGTAGTGCAGCAAATGTTGTCACACCTCGACAACGCACAAATGAAACAGTTGCAAAAGGTGCTTGAAAACACACTGTTTGGTTGTGAGATTACAGCGCGGGCAGAAAAGAAAGATACAGACAATAACCCAAAGCTGATAGACGCTTTTGTTTCGGCAAAGCGGATTGAAGGCTGTTCAGAGAAAACGCTGAAATATTACCGCACAACCATTGAAACGATGGTGGCTTCGATAAACAAAGGTATCCGCCACATTCAGACAGAGGACTTGCGTTCCTATCTGACGTATTACCAGAGCAAGAACCAGTCCAGTCGTGTGACGATAGATAATATCCGTAGGATTCTATCCAGTTTTTTCTCTTGGTTGGAGGACGAGGACTATATTTTGAAAAGCCCTGTCCGCCGTATCCATAAGGTAAAAACGGCAACCAACATCAAAGAAACCTACACAGATGAGGACTTGGAAAAAATGCGTGACAACTGCACAGAACTTCGAGACTTGGCAATGATTGATATGCTGGCTTCTACTGGAATGCGTATCGGTGAAATGGTGTTGCTGAACAAAGCGGACATAAATTTTAACGAACGAGAGTGTGTGGTTTTCGGTAAAGGGGATAAGGAACGCATTGTATACTTTGATGCTCGGACAAAGATTCATTTGCAGAACTATATTGACAGCAGAACTGATGATAATCCGGCATTGTTCGTTACCTTGCGTTCTCCGCATGAGAGAATCAAGATAGGCGGTATCGAATTTCGCCTGCGTGAAATGGGTAAGCAGTTGGACATTTCCAAAGTCCATCCGCATAAGTTCCGCAGGACGCTTGCAACGATGGCGATTGATAAAGGTATGCCAATTGAGCAGTTACAGCAGCTCTTGGGGCATAAACGAATAGATACGACCTTGCAGTATGCAATGGTCAAACAGAGCAATGTTAAGTTGGCTCACAAGAAATACATAGGTTAAGGAAGGTGACAATATGGCGGTTTACAAATTAAAAGATATATGCTTAAAAATCGGTAGCGGAGCAACTCCGAGAGGTGGCAAAGAAGCATATTGTGATGAGGGTATTTCTCTTATCAGAAGTCAAAATGTACTTGATTTTGTGTTTTCACATGATGGATTAGCACATATAAATGAGCAACAAGCAGACAAATTAAGTAATGTCGAAGTAAAACCGCAAGATATTCTCTTGAATATTACAGGAGATTCTGTGGCGCGTGCTTGTGCGGTTGATGTAAGAGTTTTGCCTGCACGTGTGAATCAGCATGTAGCCATTATACGACCTGACGAAGATAAGGTGTTGAGTAGCTACATTCTATTTTTTTTGCAAATGATAAAGCCATATTTACTGCAAATTGCTGCGGGTGGTGCAACACGAAACGCTTTAACAAAAAGCATGATCAAGAATCTTGAAATTGATGTGCCTGATATATTGTCACAGAAGAAAATAGTGGCTGTACTTGATGATATTCAAGAAAAAATACGAGAAAATAAGGAGATAAACAAGAATTTAGAACAACAAGCTCAGGCAATTTACAGCCGTATGTTTATTGAGCACCGACAAGAAAGTGGGAACCCAGGGCAGCTGGCTGACCTAATCTCAGTTAAATATGGAAAAGATCATAAAAAACTGGCTGACGGAAACTATCCAGTATATGGATCAGGTGGAATAATGCGATATGTAGAAAAACCTCTGTATACTGGCGAATCTGTCCTTATCCCCCGTAAAGGTACACTTAACAATGTTATGTATGTTGACGGTGCATTTTGGTCGGTGGATACAATGTTCTATACTGAAATGCTTCGTCCTAATATTGCAAAATTTGTGTATCACTTTTTAAAAGGCAAAGACCTTGCTTCATTGAATGCTGGCTCTGCTGTGCCAAGCATGACAACCAATATTCTGAATGCAATGCAACTATATATTCCTGACGAAAAAACATTAGAAAAGTTCGAGAATATAGTTTCGCCAATGTATAGTGCAATGCAGGAAAACACAAAAGAATCCAAGCTTCTTGCCAATACTCGTGATATACTTCTGCCGAAACTTATGTCCGGCGAATTGGATGTCTCTGACATTGACCTCTAAGCCGCTAAATTCTTGTTTACCATAGAAATATAACGAAAAATACAGGAGGTTGAACATGCCAAATTTATTTACAGAGGATACATATGAACAGGCAATCATTGAATTGTTTGAAAACATGGGCTATGACCACCTCTACGCTCCGGATTTTGATAGAGATTATGCCAGTCCGATTCTGGATCCTATTCTGAGAGATAGTTTGGTGCGTATCAACCGTGGTCTGCCTGTAGAAGCTATTGATGAGGCACTGGCCAAAGTGAAGAATTTTGATACCGGAAGCCTGCTGCAGAAGAATATGATATTTATGGATTATCTGCAAAATGGCATCACGGTTAAGTTCTTTGTGAAGGGCGAGGAGCAATCGTCGATTGTACGTTTGATTGATTATCAAAATATAAAGAACAACTCTTTCTATGTGGTAAATCAGTTTACATTCCTTGAAAACGGAAATAACCGTCGTCCGGATATTATTCTATTTATAAATGGATTGCCGCTTGTTTTGATGGAATTAAAGAGTCCGGCGAAAGATGAAGTGGGAGCGGAGAATGCATTCCATCAGATTCGCAATTATATGCAGGACATACCATCTATCTTTTATTATAACGCAATCTGTGTAATTAGCGATTTGTCTACGAATAAAGCAGGAACGATCACTTCCGGATTAGATCGCTTTATGGAATGGAAAACAAAAGACGGTAATTACGAAGATACTGCGTATGCGTCCTTTGAAACTTTTTATGAGGGTATGTTCCAAAAGAAACGTTTACTTGATATTTTGAAGAATTTTATTCTTTTCTCAGGCGTTAGCAATAGTCGTTTCAAAGTATTAGCCGGATATCATCAATATTTCGCAGTCCGCAAAGCAATCGAAAAAGCAAAGGTAGCAACTAGGACCGACGGCAAGGGGGGCGTGTTCTGGCATACACAGGGCTCTGGTAAGTCATTATCTATGGTTTTCTATGCACATTTATTGCAGGATGCATTAGACAGTCCAACAATCGTAGTTATGACAGACCGTATTGATTTGGATGATCAGCTTTATGCACAGTTCTCACAATGCGCAGATTTTTTGCGTCAGACACCGGTACAAGCAGAGAGCAAGGAACATTTGAAGTCACTTCTTGATGGCAGAAGTGCGAATGGAATCATATTTACTACGATGTTTAAGTTTGAGCGTGGAGAGAAAGCTTTATCGGAACGTAGAAACATTGTTGTTATGGCAGACGAAGCACATCGTGGGCAGTATGGTTTTGATGAGAAAATCGTTATGTCAGAGAATGAAAACGGTGAAAAGGAAGCACATACGGTAATTGGTAATGCCCGTGTTATTCATGACGCATTGCCGAATGCTACATTTATTGGATTTACTGGTACACCGATCTCAGCTAAGGACAGAAATACTCGTGAGGTTTTTGGTGACTATATCGATGTTTATGATATGACACAGGCCGTGGAAGATGGCGCTACTCGTCCGGTTTATTATGAAAGCCGTGTGGTTCATCTAAAGTTGGATGAGAATACGCTGGCGCTAATTGATTCCACTTATGATGTCTTGGAACAACAATCCGACGCACAAACGATTGAAAAGAGCCAAAAGATGCTTGGCCAGATGGAAAGCGTACTGGGAGCAGATTCTACGATTGAATCTCTTTGTGATGATATCGTTGAACATTATGAAAAATACAGAGCAAATCTTCTGACAGGTAAAGCTATGATTGTGGCGTATTCTCGTCCGATTGCAATGAAAATTTACCGCCGTATTTTAAAAATTAGACCTACATGGACAGATAAAGTGGGTGTGGTCATGACTGGCGGTAACAATGATCCAGAAGATTGGAAAGAGATTATCGGAACCAAAGCGCACAAGGAGGAACTCGCGAGGAAATTTAAAGATAATAATGATCCGATGAAAATAGGCATTGTTGTAGATATGTGGCTTACTGGATTTGATGTACCTTCTTTGGCTACCATGTATGTGTACAAGCCAATGCATGGCTATAACTTGATGCAGGCAATAGCTCGTGTTAACCGTGTATTCAAGGATAAAGAAGGTGGATTGATCGTTGACTATGTTGGAATTGCGTCAGCTCTAAAGGCGGCGATGAAAGAATATACGAAGCGCGATCAGTCTAAATATGGTGACATGAATATTGCAAAGATGGCCTATCCGAAGTTTCAAGAAAAGCTGCAGGTCTGCAAGGATTTACTGCATGGCTTTGATTTTAGCGGCTTTGTAGGTGGCTCTCCGCTTACAATGGCTAAGCTTATTACGGGTGGTGTAAACTTTATTCTTGATGCAAGTGTACCAGAAAGAAAAGATTTGTTCTTGAAGGAAGCTATGCTTTTGAAACAGTCTCATTCACTTTGTTCCAGTATGACAACAGAACAGGAAAGGCATGAAGCAGCTTATATGGAGGCTTTGCGATCTACGGTTATTAAAATCACTTACGGTGGTACTGGTGGAAAGAGCCTATCGCTTACCGAGATTAACGATCAAATCAATGAACTTTTGAAAGCGGCAGTACAGAGCGAAGGTGTCATCAGCTTATTTGACAGCAGCAAAAGTGGCGGTGAAAATTTCAGCTTGTTTGATCCGGCTGTCTTGGATGAAATCTCTAGAATGAAGGAAAAGAATATAGCTGTTGAGATTTTGAAAAAACTTATGGCTGAGCAGGTGGCACTTTACAAGAGAACAAATGTGGTGCAGTCACAAAAATTCTCAGAAAAGATAGCGCAACTGATGAATTCTTATTATAACGGATTAATCACCAATGAAGAAGTTATTAAAGAACTGCTTAAAACTGCGGAGGAAATTGCAAATTTCTATAAGAATGGTCAAGAGTTGGGGCTTTCGCAAGAAGAGCTGGCATTTTATGATGCCCTTACAAAACCAGAGCATATCAAAGATTTTTATAAGAATGATGAATTGATTGCTCTGACAAGAGAACTTACAGAAATGCTTCGTAAGAATCGTACTATCGATTGGCAGAAAAAAGAAACCGCTAGAGCACAAATGCGTAAGATGGTTAAGCGACTCCTTAAGAAATATAAGTATCCTCCGGAAGATTACGATTTTGCAATAAGCACAGTAATTAGTCAGTGTGAGCTTTGGACAGATAATGTGGAACCACGAAAAGAGGAAAAGCTATATAAATATGTGTCTGAAATAGAACTAAGCAAGGTGGCAGAGGATACGGTTTCTTATGGAGAAAAGAAGTAATGGAGGTGCGATATGGATGCACGTAAAGGCAATATTTATGAGATATTGAACGGAAATAAGCAATTCTTGATTCCGGTTTATCAGAGATTCTACAGCTGGGATATAGATCAGTGTAAACGACTTTGGAACGATATTGTAGAGATGCAGAGAAAAGGCAAAGTGGGTCATTTTGTAGGTTCTATTGTTAATATTGCTGAACAGGCAATGCCAACAGGTGTTCAGAAGTATATGATTATTGATGGGCAGCAGCGAATGACTACATTAACTCTTCTCCTCCTGGCTTTGCGCGATTATGCAATAAAGAATCCTGGTGACACAACAATTAATGCTCGTCGTATAGATAATATGCTTCTAAAAAATGAGTACGAAAATGGTGACGAACGATATAAGTTACTGTTAACCGAAACAGATCGGGACATTCTTATAAGCCTTGTTGAGGAAAAGCCAATTGCAGAAGGTACTCGATCAAGGCTGATTGAAAATTACAACTTTTTCGCTAATAAGCTGACCGATAAAGAAATTCAGCCTGCAGAGGTATACGAGTCAATTGGAAAATTACAGATTGTTAATATCACGTTAGACCGTACTGTAGACGATGCACAGGCGATTTTTGAAAGCTTGAACTCTACTGGTAAGGAACTTTCAGAATCTGATTTGATTCGTAACTATGTTTTGATGGGATTAGAGCCATCAGAGCAAACCTATGTATATGAGCATCTCTGGCGGCCTATGGAACAACTGTTTATTTATGAAACGCAAGGATCTGTAACGGATGCTTTTTTCCGCCATTACTTGACCATGAAGCTTTCTCGTATTCCAAAGCAAGGACGTGTATATGAAGAGTTTAAGTTGTATCACTTGAACTGCGAATTTGGAAGTATTAGAGAACTGTGTCAAGATTTGCTGGACTACGCAAAATATTACACTAACATCGTATTTAAGCGAAATTCTGACACGGATTTAAAGAAGTTATATGAAGATATTATCGATTTGAGAATGGAAGTGTCTTATCCGTTCTTACTGAAGATTCATCATGACTGTACCGAAGAACTGATAACATCAGATGAGTTGAAGGAAATTCTGAAGCTTTGTATTAGCTATGTCCTGAGACGCGCAATTTGCGAAATTCCGACTAATTCGATGAACAAGACCTTTGCAACGTTGAAGAATTATATTAAACCAGATGATTACCTGAATTCTGTTAAGGCATTCTTTGTAATGCAGGATACTTATAAAGAGTTTCCGGATAACGATAAGTTTGAAGGTGCATTCGTAAATCGTGATATTTATAATATGCGCTCTAGAAATTATATTCTAAGTCGCTTGGAAAATTTTGAAAACAAGGCTCCAATTACTATAGAAAACTACACCATTGAGCATATTATGCCGCAAAACAAAAATCTTTCTTTGGAGTGGCAAACTGATCTTGGCCCTGAGTGGCAGGAGGTGCAGAAGAAATATTTACATACAATTGGCAATCTTACTTTGACTGCATATAATTCTGAGATGAGCGACAGGTCTTTCATGGAAAAGATGGATATGGAGGGTGGATTCAAAGAAAGTGCACTTAGGCTTAATAAATATGTGGTTTTACAAAATGAGTGGAACGAACGACATATCCAAGAGAGAGCAAACGAATTAGCAAAGAAAGCAGAATCTATTTGGCCATATCCAACTTTAACAGCTGCAGAACTAGCACCATATCAAGTAGAAGAAAAAACAGTGCAGAAGTATTCCTTGGAAACATATGATGTGAATGCTTTTACAAGAATACTGTTCGAGTCTTTAGATAAGCGTATTATGAACTTATCTCCAGCGGTAAAGAAGGAATATAAAAAGCTGTATGTTGCTTATAAGCTGGATACTAATTTTGTTGATATTGTTTTTCAGAAACAAAGATTGCGTATTTCGATTAATATGAAGTTTTCAGAGATTAATGATCCTAACGGTATTTGCAAAGATATTACCGGCTTAGGACGTTGGGGAAATGGCGATGTAGAATTGTTTATGGAGCATCAGGATGAATTAGATCAAATCATGGAAATTGTGAAACAATCCTTTGATGCACAGGCAGAATAATGATTTTGGAACGTTAAAGGAGGCATCCTATTTGAAAAAGAAAAAAGATGAAATTACCATCCGTTCCAGCGCAGCGGAATACTTAACCTATGTTGCCTCTGTCGGTGACCAACAGGACAGTATTGAGATGCGCTATGAGGATGAGAATATATGGCTGACGCAAAAGATGATGGCCACACTATATGACGTAGATGTTCGTACAATCAATGAACATATTAAGAAGATTTATTCCGACTCAGAACTTGAGGAAGAGGCAACTGTCCGGAAATTCCGGATAGTTCAAACCGAAGGTTTACGTCAGGTTACTCGTGATACAAAACACTATAATCTTCAAATGATTATTGCAGTTGGATTTAAGGTAAATAATGAGCGAGCAGTGCAGTTTCGTAAGTGGGCCAATGGCATTGTAAAGGACTATACCATCAAAGGATGGGTTATGGATGACGAGCGTCTAAAAAATGGTGGCTCTGTGCTCACAACAGAGTACTTTGACCGCTTGCTTGAGCAGATCCGTGAGATTCGTTTGTCTGAGCGTAGATTTTATCAGAAGATAACGGATATCTATGCTACAGCTCTTGATTATGACCGAACAGCAAAAACAACAAAGCAGTTCTTTGCAAAGGTTCAAAACAAGATGCATTATGCAGTTCACGGACATACAGCAGCGGAGTTGATTTACGAGCGAGCCGATGCAGACAAGCCACATATGGGATTAACCACTTGGGCAGCAGCACCGGAAGGTAAGATTGTAAAAAGTGATGTTAGCGTTGCGAAGAATTATCTGAGTGAACAGGAAATGCGTTCGCTGGAGCGTATTGTATCTGCTTATCTGGATTTAGCAGAGGATCGTGCAGAACGTCATATTCCGATGACAATGGAGGATTGGGCAAAGCGTCTGGATTTATTCCTGATGGCTGATGACAGAGAGGTCCTTCAGGATGCGGGAAAGATCACAGCAGAGATTGCCAAGGCAAAGGCCGAGA
>NZ_QRVX01000040.1:0-22880 GCF_003458885.1 Coprococcus sp. AF21-14LB
TTTGTAAAATATTTTTTATTTTTCTGTTAATTATTATTTTTATAGTATTTTATCTGTCTTTATGACCTCCATTCATTATGTCTGCAAAGAAAAAAATTCACAAAATAATCCTAAAAAGATAAATAAGTTTCAGATTGTCGAAAGAGTTGAACGATGCTATAATACAATACGAATTGGAGGATACAGAAATGATATCAAAAAAAATGGAACATATGGTAGCAAATAGCTCAGCAATCCGGGCAATGTTTGAAGAAGGAAACCGGCTCGCAAAAATCTACGGACCGGAAAATGTATATGATTTCAGTCTGGGCAACCCGAATGTCCCGGCTCCTGAAACAGTGAAACAGGCTGTCATCGACATTGTTACTGAAGAAGATCCTCTCCTTCTGCATGGCTATACAAACAGCAATGCCGGTTACAGCAGCGTAAGACAGGCTGTTGCTGACTCATTAAATCAACGATTTGGCACTGCATTCAAAGCGGGAAATATAACAATGACCGTAGCGCTGCCGGAGGTCTGAATGTAGCTTTGAAAGTTCTTTTAAATCCGGGAGATGAAGTCATTGTATTCGCTCCTTATTTCGGAGAATACAGAAGTTATGTGAATAATTTTGACGGTACGATCATAGAAATTTCACCGGATACTGAAACTTTCCAACCAAAACTTAATGAATTTGAGGCAAAAGTCACACCGCGCACAAAGGCAGTCATCGTGAACACACCGAACAATCCTACAGGAGTTGTGTATTCTGAGGAAACAATAAAAAAACTTGCTGCCATCCTGGAACAAAAGCAACAGGCATATGGACATGAAATTTATTTGATTTCCGACGAACCTTATCGTGAACTGGCGTATGATGGTGTGGACGTCCCATATCTGACCGCTTATTACAATAATACCATTGTCTGCTATTCTTATAGTAAATCCCTTTCTCTTCCCGGAGAACGGATTGGTTATCTCGTCATCCCGGATGAAGTAACTGACAGCGAAAAAGTAAATGCAGCGGCAAATGTAGCCAATCGTATTCTTGGATTTGTAAATGCACCAACATTGCAGCAAAAACTTGTAGAACGCTGTCTGAATGAAAAAACAGATATTTCTTATTACGATCGGAATCGCGAAACACTCTATCAAGGTTTGATTGATTGTGGATTCTCATGTGTGAAACCTCAGGGGGCTTTTTATCTGTTTATGAAAACACCAACGGAAAATGAAGCAGAATTCTGCAGCGCTGCAAAAGAATATAATATTCTAGTCGTGCCGGGAACTTCCTTTGGCTGTCCCGGATATGTTCGTATTGCCTATTGTGTTGCTTATGAAACAATCGTCAATGCGCTTCCAAAGTTTAAAGAACTGGCAAAAAGATATTTTTCTTAAAAACTGTTCTTGCTATATGAAAACAGAAAATATATAAAATCAAGGAGAAATACTATGTTAAAAAAAATCTTACAGGGTATGGTTGTAGGAATCGCTAACATCATTCCCGGCGTCAGCGGAGGAACTATGATGGTCGCTATGGGTCTTTATGATAAGCTGATTCATTCTATTACCCATTTAAAAAGTGAATTTAAAGAAAGTATGAAATTGCTTCTTCCTATTTTTGCAGGCGCAGGACTTGCGATTGTACTGCTCTCAAGATTATTTGAATTTTTGTTAGCAAACTATCCGATCCCAACTAATTTCGCATTTTGCGGTCTCATCGCCGGAAGTCTTCCATTTATCTTTAAGAAAGTAAAAGGACATTCGGTTTCTGTTGGCAAGCTGATTCCGTTTTTTATCTTCTTCGGAATCGTAATTCTAATGGCTGTTCTTGGCGAAAATAGCGGAACTGCCGCTGATGTAAGCTTTAGTCTGATCAATGTGATAAAACTATTTGCCGTAGGTATCATAGCTGCTGCCACAATGGTTGTTCCGGGAGTCAGCGGCTCTATGATGCTGATGCTGCTCGGTTATTATGATACGATCATTGAAACGATCAACGACTTTATTGACGCTTTGATTGCTTTCAATCTAACTGAAATTCTTCGAGTATTTGGAATTTTAGCTCCTTTCGGCATTGGCATTGTCATCGGAATTTTTGCTATTGCCAAACTGATTGAATTTATCTTTAAAAAAGCAGAAATTCATGCATATTACGGAATCATTGGTCTGATTCTTGCATCTCCGATTGCAATTCTTATGAAAACGGACTGGAGCCAGTTCTCTCTTCCGTTATTAGCACTCGGTATCGTAACATTTATCGCCGGCTGGTTTGTTGCCAGCAAATTAGGCGGGGAAGAATAACACCATATAATAGCGCGGGGATACAGTACCTTCAGATAGTTACTGTATCCCCTGTTTTATCTCCCATTTTGCTGTTTATCTATTTTTCTCTTTACCTATTTTTCTGTTCACCGGAAACATAGTTTTTTTCTATAACAGGACAAATGATCTTCGTCACAAACGCCTCTTCCTGCTCTGCTGTCAGACTGTCAATCATTGTATCTTCATAGAAATATTCTCCCAGACAAAGGTCATGGGCGTCAGCATAAGCAATCATACGCTCATAAGTATCGCCTACTTTATGCCAGTCTCCACGATGACAGGCTGTCAGATATTCTCCTGCCGGGCGCAGACAGCATGCTACTTTTCCAGGTCTTGTGTCAAACATTTCATAGACGGTATGATAATTGGTATATTTCTTTCTGCGAACATCTTTCATATCCAGACGATACCCAATCGCATATGGACTCTGCAGCTCATACTTCTCACAATATTCATACAATTCTCCAATCGCTCTTGCCCATGCTTTTTCGTTAGACGATGTTACATATCTTGTAACTAAATATCGGCTTGCTTCCTGACAAACAGCAATTTCATCTGCATCCATCTGCATTGCCGTTTCCAGATGAAGCATTTTGCGCCGGACCCATTCCTTTGTCCTGCGAAGCTGTCTGATTCTTCCCGCAATAATCTCTTCCTCTTCTTTTAGCACTTCCATGAGCTTCTCCGGCGTCCTGCCTTTCATGTATGCCTGTATCTTCTCAAGCGGCATATCCAGATCTCTAAGGGTGCAGATCACATCAAATACATCTAACTGACTGTAGGAATAATACCGATATCCGTTTTCCAATTTAATTGCCGGTGAAAACAATCCGATTTCATCATAATAAAACAATGTATGCTTCGTTGTTCTGCTCAATTTTGCAAATTCTCCGGTACTTAAATATCTGCTCTTATTCATTTTCAATTCTTCCCTTTTCCTGCTTGACTATCGTGTTACTCTATAGTTTATCATATCAGATGTTCAATTAAAAAGAAAGGATGACATATCATGAAAAATTCAATTGCCAGAAATTTTAACTTCTTTTCATTGCTGCAGTTTGCTTTTCCGACGATGATCATGATGGTTTTTATGTCGCTCTATACAATTGTAGATGGAATCTTTATCTCTCGCCTTGTCGGAACAGATGCGCTCTCAGCCACAAACATCGTATACCCCGCTATTAGCCTCGTCATTGCCATCGGCGTTATGCTGGCTACCGGCGGAAGCGCTATTATTGCGCGTAAAATGGGCGCCGGAAATTTTGACAGTGCACGCGAAGATTTCTCTTTCATCATATTGACCGGTTTGATTGCCGGATTTCTGCTAATGGGCATCGGAAATGCATTTCTGGAACCGATTTCCCGTGTATTAGGAGCTACAGATGTGCTTCTTGATGATTGTATTGGCTATCTTAGCGTCTCTTTATATCTGGCTCCGGCCTGTATTTTACAATTATTATTTCAAACACTTTTTGTTACAGCCGGAAAGCCTGTGTTCGGGCTTATTCTGACAATCAGCGGCGGTCTTGCCAACATGGTTCTCGATTATCTTTTTATGGGACCATTGCAAATGGGCGTGCGCGGTGCAGCGCTCGCCACCGGTATCGGTCAACTCATCCCTGCGGTTGTCGGCACGATTTACTTCCTCTTTGTCAGGCATTCACTGTATTTTGTCAAACCTCGCATCCGGATTCGCGTGCTAAAAGACAGTTGTCTAAACGGTTCTTCCGAAATGGTAACGAACCTTTCTAACGCAGTTGTAACTTACCTGTTCAACATTATGATGCTGAAATTTCTTGGTGAGCCCGGTGTTGCCGCCATTACCATCGTATTGTACGGACAATTTTTATTCAACGCCTTGTATATGGGCTTCTCTATGGGAGTCGCTCCTGTTATCAGTTTCAACTATGGAAGCAAAAATCATCCAATGCTGCAGAAGGTATTTAAAATCTGTCTTTGCTTCATCGGCATCTCTTCAGTACTGATCACCGTGCTTGCGCTGATTTCTTCTCCGGTAATTGTACAGATTTTTACACCGGCTGACTCCGAGACCTTCAGAATTGCTAACACCGGTTTCTTTCTGTTTTCATTGAACTATTTGTTTGCAGGCATAAATATATTTGCCTCTTCCATGTTCACAGCATTTTCAGACGGAAAGATATCTGCTGTCATTTCATTCGTCCGGACATTTGTTTTAATTACTGCAAACATACTCATTCTCCCATACTTTATCGGTGTAAATGGCATCTGGCTTGCAGTGCCAATTGCAGAATGTATGACCGTTTTCCTGTCGGTTTATTATTTCCTTAAGAAACGGAATGATTATCATTACTTCCCGACAGTCCGCAGAACATCCGATTCTTCCGCCAATTGATTTCCGTCTTCCAGCACATGATAGAGATAGGAAATCGGCAGTCCCATCACATTATAATAATCGCCGTCAATCTTCTCTATAAATACGGCAAACCGTCCCTGGATTCCGTAGGCTCCCGCTTTATCCATAACTTCCTCCGATGACAGATAAGTCTGTATTTCCTTATCTGTCATTGGATACACCGTCACATCTGTCTTTACCGCATGGCTTGCCACTGTACATTTCCCGGTATCGTCGAAATTCAGCACTGCCACGCCCGTATAGACTTGATGTGTCCTTCCGGCGATTTTGCGGATCATGGCAAAAGCTTCTTCTTCTGTCTTTGGTTTTCCGAGAATCTCCTGATCCACTGCCACAACCGTATCTGCTCCAATGACTACCAGTTTCTTCTTCGCTGTCCGTCCCGCCACATCTTCTGCCTTTTGAAGCGCCAGCTCTTTTACAATCTCTTCCGGTATATTACTTTTATAGCACTCCTCTTTCTCACTAACCTTTACTTCAAATGTATATCCCGCTAATGTCATCAATTCCTTCCGTCGTGGAGATGCAGATGCCAAAATAATTTTCTTGTCCAAATCTATCACTCTGCCTTTCTTATTTTTCTTATGCAGTCTCATTGTACTCCAGGCTTTCTGAAAAATCTATACCGGTTTTTCAAAGAAACCATTGATTTTCCCGATACGATTTCATACAATACTATAAGATTCCCATCGGATTTTTCATCCGATCTGACACATAAAGGAGGTCCAAAATGGTTTTTATTGATCAGGATAAATGTATCGGCTGCGGCGCCTGTGCCGGCGATTGTGTCGGCAGCCGCATTGAACTTATAGATGGCACTGCCCACATAAAAGGTCCATGTATTCTCTGCGGACACTGTGTTGCAATCTGTCCGGTTTCTGCTGTCAGTATTCCGGAATACGATATGGAAGATGTAGAAACATATCGCAAAGAAACGTTTGAGCTTTCTCCGGAACAACTGCTGCACACAATCAAGTTTCGCCGCAGTATACGCGATTACAAACCGGAACCAATTTCACAGCATCTGTTAGAAGAACTTCTCCAGGCCGGACGTTATACAGCCACTGCCAAAAATTCCCAGAGCTGCCACTTCATTTTTGTTCAGAAAGAGCTCGATTCCTTCAAGCAATTACTCTGGGATGAGATCGGTTCTCTCATTGCTGCTCAAGCGGGATCGATTCCCCGTGAACTGATTCCATTTGCCAGCTTTTACAAACGCCGAAACGCTGACCGTCACGATGATTTTCTGTTTCGCAATGCTCCGGCGCTTGTGTTCATTACAGCGGATACTGCTCTGGATGCAGGACTGGCTGCACAAAATATGGAATTAATGGCTGTATCCAACGGACTTGGCGCTCTCTATAACGGTTATCTCGCCGGTATTGCTAACCGAATCCCGGCTGTGCGGGAATGGCTCTCACTTTCACCGGATGAAACAATCCATGCCTGTATGCTGCTTGGATATCCCCATGTATTTTATGAAAGAACTGCTCCGCGCAGGATTGCAAATGTGACATGGAAATAATACATAACACGAGGTAGAATTACATGAATAAAAAAGAAGTTGCAGAAATTAAAAAACAGTTTTCTCCTTCCAATTGCGCCATTACCCGCATTTGCGGATGCTATGTAGATGCTGAGAAGGAACGAAAAACAGAACTAAAAGAAGCATTCCTCTCTCTTCCTGAAGAAGAAATGTTTAAATATTTTGATATTTTCAAAAAAACCCTTTCCGGAACCATCGGGAAAAATCTGATCAATCTGGAGTTCCCACTGGAACAGGAACTCTCCGATGGCGCTCAGACATTTCTTCTGAAATTAAGAGACAGCAAGCTAAAAGACGATATGCTGTTAGATGAATTTTACGACAGAGTAATCGAACATTACTCCTATGGTGAAAATTATTATATTATCCTGATTCACGCTGCCTACGATATTCCGGGCAAAGCATCTGACGGGGATGAAATGTTTGATTCCTCTGAATATGTCTATGAACACCTTCTTTGCAGTATCTGTCCGGTCAAATTATCTAAGGCCGGGCTCTGCTACAACGAAGAAACAAATAGCATTATGGATCGAATTCGTGACTGGATTGTGGAAGTTCCGCAAAAGGATTCCTGTTCCCTGCTTTTACTGACCGAAACAGCGACATCCACAGTCTCCTCTACTATTCAAAAAATCCAGAAGAATTACAACCAGAATTTGTAGAAGAATTCCTCGGCTGCCGGATTCCGCTTACCGCAAAGACTCAGAAGGAAAGCTTCCATACAATTATTGAAGAAACTCTTGGCAATGAATGCGATTATGAAGTTGTCAAAAATATCCATGAAAAATTGAATGAAATTGCAGAAGAGAATAAAGAAAATCCGGAACCTCTCTCTCTTGATAAAACAGAGGTAAAACGACTTCTTGCAAGCAGCGGAGCAACGGAAGAACATCTGGAAGAATTTGACCGTCAATATGAAGCCTCTACCGGAAGCGATCAATCTTCTTTTCTTGTGTCAAATATTGCCAGTACAAGAAAATTTGAAGTGAAAACACCAAATATTACCATTCAGGTAAATCCAGACCGTACCGACCTGATTGAAACGAAAATCATCGACGGACGCCGGTGTATCGTCATTCAGATGGATGACAGTGTAGAAGTCAATGGAATCCACATTATGGGATTGACCAAAGAATAATATGCCAATTTATTTATAGAAAGTATTTTAGAACATAAAATGAAGCTGTTGTATCAGTAGACAAATCTACTGACGCAACAGCTCCTGCTTTTCCCACTATAAACGTTAACAATTAACATTTTTTTCTAAAAATAAATGATGAAAAAACGCAATATCTTTATAAGGCTTTAAATCACAAACTCTCATTTCCATTTCAATCATTTTTTCCTGCCAACTTTCATTCTTATGAATGTCTTGTTGTTGCTGCAAATCCCAAAATGCCCTCATTCCAAGTGTTTTCATAATTCGAAATGTATCACACCATTTTTCTATCTGACTATCTTCATAATAACGAATTGCTCCATAACGTGAAGCCACTCCATCTTTCCCGTCTAATAAATCATGTGCTATTTCAAATTCATTTCCTAAAACAACCATTTGCATGACTCTTCCCGGACGATGATGCTTTACAATAGAAATTCTTCCTTCTCTTTTTAAGATTCTGTCAAATTCCTTTATAATCTCTTCTCTGTTATCCACATATTCCAAGACATTGTGACAAATAATATAATCAAATGACTCCTTTGGTAACGATTTTAAAACGTCTATACTTCCAATCAATTGCTGATAGGGAAAATCCGTTCTTCTAATAAGGACATCTTCTTTTGATGGTTCTACTGCAATCACTTCATTTTCTCTTGCAAAATAATTTGCAGTAATACCAGATCCACTACCAAAATCAAGTATACGTTTTCCTTGAAGCGTTCCCATTTGAAGCCATACGATACGTTTCATCAACATTTCCCACGGTGGCAGCTCTCTCGCACACCATTTATTGAAATTCATTTCTACGGCTCCTCTTCTTGCTCTACACAGGTTACCATTCCTTTTTCCACAAGGAATGCCGGCTTGTAAGATAATTTTGCTTTTCGCAGCCCTTCTGCCCCGGTGTCTTCTTCTCTATTTACATACTTGTAGTCCAAACATTCATGCTGCACAAACTGTTGGTTAATCATTGTATAAGCTCCATCCACATCTGCAAATGCCTTCTCAATATGCACGACAAACGTATCTTCACAAATTGGTTCTCCCATCGTAAATGCTACAATTCTGCCATCTACACGAAGAATTCCTCCAACAACTCCTAATTCCTCAAATAACCGCAAAGAATTCAATGTTACGCACATTTCTTCATTTTTGTCTTCATCATCGTCACATCCGTTTTCTTTCCGCCACAGAAGCGCCATCTGAAAACATTCTTCTACATTTTCTTTTGTCAGTTTTTCATAAGTCCAGTTATCATGAGTTGCCATAAAGCGATTAACGTGATTTCGTTTGGAATGAAGTTTCTTACCAGACAATGTAGCCAGCTTTTCAGATTCATAAACATAATCTGCCCAGTCTCTGTTATATTCTATCTGGAACTTTCCCGGAAATAACTGTTCTAACTGTGCGAACTGATCCGGCGTCACTGCATGAAGCGCAAAAGGAGCTCCCTTTTCTCTGCAATGCTCTTCCAAGCACAGAATTGCCTTTTTGATATTCTCCGGTGTTCCTGCCGGATAAGAATAAGAATACTTTCCATTCAATTCATCTTCAAATACCAGTGTATCTTCAATAACTGCAAACCCACCGTTATAAAATCTTGACCATAAAAATCCATTTACAAATGTTCTGTCACAACTTCTTGACGGATAGTTCCAGAAATATTCTGAAATTACTTCTTTATCTTCCAGCTGTGGACGTTTAAACTCAATTAACATAATACCTCTTTCTACTTCACAATACTATACTGCTTTTGTCCGATCCGCTTTCACAAACACAAAAAATCCTATTACAAACATAATTGCTAAAATAAAAACGCCCCCGTTTGCATTGCCTGTTACCTGAGCAAAGACTCCCATCAGAGCAGTTCCCATAAAAGCTGCGCCTTTTCCGCAAATATCAAAAATCCCGAAAAATTCTCCTGCTTTTTCCGGCGGAATAATTTTTGCAAAATAAGATCTGGACAATGCCTGGATTGCTCCCTGGAACATTCCCACACAGACTGCCAACATCCAGAATTCCCACTGTTTATCCAGCTGAATCGCAAACAAAGCAATCCCTGCATAAGCTGCTATACAGATTTTAATCAGACTGCTTGTCTCGTACTTCTTAGCCAATTTTCCAAAGAGCAGTGCAAATGGAAATGCTACAATTTGCGTCACAAGGAGTGCCACAAGAAGATTCATTGCATCCAGTCCCAATGCGCTTCCGTAAGCAGTTGCCATCTCGATAATGGTATATACGCCGTCAATATAAAAGAAAAATGAAATGAGAAATAAAAATATTTTCTTATGCTTCTTTATATCCCGAAACGCATGTCCAAGTCTCTGAAAACTCTCTCTTACCGGGTGTTTATGATGTTTTGTATAGTGAATCTGTTCATAGTTTTTCAGCAATGGGATGGTTACAAGAAACCACCATGCTGCATTCAGGAAAAATGCGATTGCCATCGCTGTTGTCATTGTAATGCCTATCTGCTCATAAAGCAGTACCACCGCAAGACTGAGTACAAACGGAATACAGCTTCCAAGATATCCCCACGCATAACCATGTGAAGATACCATATCCATTCTCTCATGAGTGGTCACATCCGAAAGCATTGCATCATAAAACACAAGACTTGATGAATAACCAACTTTTGCAATTACAAACACTGCCAGAAAGACAATCCATGACTTTGGCAGAGAAAGCGCCGCACATCCAAGCACACCCACCATCATACTAGCAATAAAGATAGGTTTTTTAAACCCTTTTGTATCTGCGATCGTTCCAAATACCGGTCCGATCAATGCTACCAGAATGGTAGAGACAGACGCCGCATATCCCCAGTATGCCAGATAATCCACTTCCGACAGACCTGCCGCTTCTGCCATCGCATTAAAATAAATCGGTATGATTGTTGAGACAAGCAAAATAAACGCTGAATTCCCCACATCATATAAAATCCAGTACTTTTCTAATTTTGTCAGTTTTGTTTTTTCCAATCAGATATCCTCCTCGATCCTCATCCTTCTCGAACCCGTTACTCAAAATTCCGATCAAATCGATCACTTAATTCTGTTCCTACTTCTACACTGGACTCAAAATCTCTGATCAATCCAAGCGCAACCGGAACCGCTCCTTCTAACCGTTTCTCCAGTCCGATGATGCTTTCACTGCACTTTGGATTATCTTTTGGACGAAGCAAATGCCCCTGAAGCGATTCATATTGCCCTGAAATTCTCATCCCAATGTCGATAAGCGCTCGCTTTACCGGGCATGGAGCTGTCAATACATTTTTACAAAAGCGCATAGATCTCAGTGATCTGCAGGCATACTTTGGAGTAATTCCTTCATAAAATTCTGCAACGATCCCTGCCGTTTTTGGATCTGTTGGAAATGTCTTTCCAATCGGATAAGACAATGGTTCTTCGCCATTCTTTCTCATGAGATGCTTTTCAAATTCGCTCTCAATCTCAATGTGTCCGACACCGGTTCGAAGAATCTCAGACTCCACAAATGGATGACATTCACTGTCCAGTGCAAAATGCAGATAAAACCTAATGCATACGCATATTCCGGAGAATCCATTCCCTTTTCTTCTATGATTTTCTGCGCATGTTCGATAAATCCCAATGCAGATTCTTCATGAATCCGATATCCGGTTCCACTAATCTCATTCTTCTGAAACGGATGATAGAAAAAAAGATAGTCCGGTCCTTGCAGACCGATTCGAAACAAAGGCAAATAGCGAAGTGCCCGCTTACGATTCTCTTCATCCAGTTTTCTTAAAACTTTATTTCCAAATTGATTATGTGCATAAAGTGCCGGCATATAAATCCCTCCTGTCCTTATCAGATATCGCCGTACAGAAAATATTTTATCACAAAGTTACCTGATATGGCTATAGTCTTCTTTTACAAAAATAGAAACCGGATACACTCATCTGTTGTTCCGGTTTCCATTTATATCATTCATTTCTTTCCGCTGTATTCATTCGCTTATGCTTGAATCTTGTCTCTTTATCAAACTCTTAGTCTTCCTGCATATTCGCCAATTTTGCAGCCTGGTCTGCTGCTATCAGACTGTCAATAATCTCATCGAGATCACCATTCATAATAGCGTCAATCTTATATAGTGTCAATTTGATACGGTGCTCTGTCACACGTCCCTGCGGGAAGTTGTAAGTACGGATCTTCTCTGAACGATCTCCTGTACCAATCTGGCTTCTTCTCGCTTCTGCCTCTGCTGACTGCTGTTTCTCAAGTTCTAACTCGTATAACTTTGAACGGAGCAGGCGGAAAGCCTTCTCCTTATTCTGCAGCTGTGACTTCTCTGTCTGGCTGTAGATGACAATTCCTGTTGGATAATGTGTCAAACGAACCGCTGAGTCTGTTGTATTGACACACTGTCCACCGTTACCAGAAGCACGCATAACGTCAATACGGATATCTTTCTCATTAATCTCAACATCCACTTCCTCTGCTTCCGGCATAACTGCTACCGTAATTGTAGATGTATGGATACGTCCGCCGGACTCTGTCTCCGGAACACGCTGTACACGGTGTACACCGCTTTCGTATTTCATACGGGAGTAAACTCCCTGTCCACTGATCATAAATACTACTTCTTTAAATCCACCGATTCCGTTCTCATTGAAAGAAATCATCTCTGTCTTCCAACGTCTGCTCTCTGCATAGTGTACATACATACGATACACTTCTGCTGCAAACAGCGCTGATTCATCTCCACCTGCACCGGCACGAATCTCTACAATAATATTCTTATCATCGTTCGGATCTTTTGGAAGAAGAAGAATCTTCAGCTCATGTTCAAGCTCTTCCACACGTTTCTTAGAAGAAGATAACTCTTCTTTAAGAAGCTCGCGCATCTCTTCGTCAGATTCACTTTCTAACATTTCTTCACTATCTGTAATCGCCTGTTTTGCATTCTTATATTCTGTATATGCTTCTACGATAGGTGTCAGATCTGCCTGCTCCTTCATCAGCTTGCGGAAACGTACCTGATCATTGGCAACATCCGGTTCCTGCAGTTCACCCATAATCTCTTCAAAACGAATTAGCAAATCTTCTAATTTATCAAACATTGTTAATTCCTCCTACTCTCTAACCATTGTACACGCCAGACAAGACGCGGTCAAGACCTGCCAGATCCTTTTTCACCCGGATCTGTTCAAATCCTCTTCGCTTCATCAGCTCAGAAACAGCTTCTGCCTGATCATGCCCGATTTCAAATAAAAGCCTTCCTCCTTGTTTTAAAAAGGCAGGACTCTCCTCTATAATTCTCTCATAAAAATATAATCCATCTTCTTTTCCGTCCAGCGCAAGAAGCGGATCATGGCAGCGCACCTCTTCTTCCAGTGTCGCAATCACAGCTGTCCTGATATAAGGCGGATTTGATACAATCATATCAAACCTTCCTTCGATCTGTGCAAAAAGATCGCTTTCCTGAAAAATTGCTGCCGATGCCAAAGCTCCTAAAACAGCTTTTCGATTCTTCTCAGCAACATTCAGTGCATCTTCAGAAATATCCACACCGATGCCGGTAACTGCAAATCTTTTCCACAATTCTTCATTAATCTTTCCACAAACCAGCCCGTTTTTTTTATTTGCATACCAGAGCAGACTTAACAAAATGCACCCTGATCCGGTGCACATATCAAGAACCCGCATCCCCGGACACACAGTCTTTAGCGCTTCTTCTACAAGGATTTCTGTATCTTGACGGGGTACCAGTACATGCTCATTAACTTGAAACGTAAGCCCCATAAACTCCTGTTCTCCTGTCAGGTGCTGAAGCGGAATCCTGTCGGCACGTTTTCCAATCAACTCCAGATAACATTTTTCCTGCTCTTTTGTAAGTGGGCGTTTTATTTCTGCAAAATAAGTCCCTCGATCTATTTTTGTAACATGCGAAAGCAGATACCACGCATCCAGCTCTGCTTCACTGATCTTTGCCTCTGAAAGTCTGTTGATTCCATATTCCAGCGCTTCTTTTAAACATATCGTTCCTTCGTCCATTACCTTACTCTCACTTCCGGATTTTCTTCAAAAAACGCCTTCCAGTCAAATACAGCCTCCACAGCTCTAATCCCAACTTCGATCATTTCGTCATCCGGTTCCTTTGTTGTCAGGCGCTGAAGCCAAAGTCCCGGTTTACTCAGAACGTTCACAATCGGATTTTCACTTCTTCCGGCAAGTCGGATCAATTCATAAGAAATCCCTGCAATTACAGGAAGCAACGCAATGCGCGCGATAAGATTCACAACATTGGAATCAAACAGAACAAAGAAATGCGTTATAATGCTTACAACCATTACAAAAAGCAGGAAACTTGTTCCACATCTCTTATGCTCTTTTGAACTCTTTCGAACATTTTCCACTGTCAGATCCAGTCCATGTTCAATACAGTTGATACATTTATGCTCTGCACCGTGATACATAAAAACCCGTTTAATGTCTTCCATTTTGGAAATTCCCCAAATATAAAGTAAAAATACCGCCAACTTGATGATTCCTTCACAGACTGCAAACATAGTCTTCGACAACCCGAATCTTTTCAGAAAACTTGTTGCTCCATACGGGACTACCATAAACAAAAGCACTGCCAGCAAAATCGAAAATGTGACAGTCATTCCCATCATAAAGTTCTCTTTCTTTTCCTGCTTCTTTGCCTCTGCATCACTGAGTACAACCTTCTCTTCCTCTTCTTCGTAAAAGCTTGCAGAATATGTAAGTGTCTTCATACCGATCACAAGAGAATCAATAAAGTTAAATACGCCTCTGATAAATGGAATCCTTGTCAGCATTTTCCATTTTTTCACAACGCTTTTATATTCCTGTATGTCAACGGCAATCTCACCGTCAGGCTTTCTTACTGCAACGGAATATTGTCCGCCATTTCTCATCATAATGCCTTCCAGCACTGCCTGACCGCCTATATTAGATGATTTCATACATCCTCTCCTTATACTCAAAAAGGTTGAGATTCGAAAACCTCAACCTTCGGACATCATTATTTAATTCCGTATTTCTTGTTGAATTTATCAACACGGCCACGAGCCTGAGTAGCTTTCTGCTGTCCTGTGTAGAATGGATGACATTTAGAACAGATTTCTACGTGAATATCTTTCTTTGTAGATCCTGTTACGAATGTATTACCACAGTTGCATGTTACAGTAGCCTGATGATATTCTGGATGGATTCCTTCTCTCATGTTTTTCACCTCTTCTATTCATAATGTTATGTTACGCGATAGCACTCGGCCGTTCGCAATTTTACTTGCCGGCGAATGCCCGCAATCAATGTCTCTTAAACAGCTCTGTTATTGTAACATATCTTTTTATATTTTGCAAGTTGTTTTTCAAAAATGTTCTTCTTCCGCTTTGAATAATTCTCGCTTCTCCTTTAAAGATATTCCTTGAAATCATGCTCAAAGACTAAGGTTAATGTTCGTAAAAGTTCATTCTGAAACACTCTTTCTTCCGTATATTGGAAATTTCCCTCTTCAATCTTTCTATTCGCTTCTGCAAAATATTTTTTTCTTGCTGCTATTAAATTTTCATCAGGATAACATGCCAATTTTAAATTTGATAACCCCCAACTGATTTCTTTATACACTTCCGGAAATTTTTCCATAATCTCAAAAGAACACTCAAAAAATAAGATTTGTGGATTTATTCGTTTCCACCTTTTTACGACTCCCGGCCTTTCATAGCGTCTGACAAACTGTTCTGTTTCATCTACGATCTCTCTCAATTTTTGAGCCGGTTCCTCTTGACCAAGAAACAACATATCAATGTTTTTTCGAACATTCATCAATTTGTCACCCAGGTAATCCCAGATATCCTTCTCATTCTCCGGAACTTTGTTATAACAGTCTGTTTTTTCATACAGTGCCAAAATTTCCCAAAGCATACCATAAATTGTTTTAATGGATTCTCTGATTTCTTTTGCCATCATAAGCGCCCTCCTGTTTTCTTTCTCTCTTTTGTTTACTCTTTGTATTATACACCTGCAAACACGCAATATATTGCCGAAAACAAAAAACACTCCCTATTCCTGAAAATTTTTAATCTTCTCTCTCTTTCATATGCATTAGTATTTTTAAAGATTCTTTTGTTTAATATCCATCATACAATTGTACCAAATTTCTCCTTCCGTACATTTTTTAAAAGGATTTCCGTCATAAGCCTTATTTCCTTTTTTTAGTGGTGTTAATCTGTCAGAATTGTTTTCGGGATATTTTGTAATATACTCTCTTAACCCCCAATACCCTATGAAAAAATGCCACTTTTGATTCAACTGCGGAGATAATCCATTTAATGAAAATACAAACCTTTCCAAACAATCTTTTGTTTGATACTTTTTCTTCAGGACACTAAAACAATCGACTCATGTTCTCTTTTGGTATTAATCAGTTCTCTTAACCATTTTTTATATGCTTCATCGCCGTTGGAACGATTCAAATAATTATCATCAAGAAAATACTTTGCTAAATCAATATAGGGGCCTTTTGGAGTGTTCCCATTTTTAAAATACTCTTTCACTTCCTCACAAGTATCCGCTGCATCTATTAAGGATGCGACGATTTCTTCTATTTTCTTCATAACTATTTTCTCCTTTGTCAGTCTTTCCCTATCTATAACGCTCCAAAAGCCTTCTGCACTTTTCGAAAATGCTATTTCTCAGCTCAACCGGCTTCAATACTTCAACATACTCCGAGCATTGCATTGCCCAGGATTCCATTGCTTTTAGAACACATGTTACTTCTACTTCATCCCATCTATCGTCAATATGTTTTACAAACGTATAGCGATCTCCGAAATAATCATGTAAAAGTGTATATCGGTCTTTATCCAATTTTAATCGTATCGTACATGGTTGACCAAAAAACATATACATATGTTCCGCCTGAAACTCAGATGCAATTGTATCATTCCATTCGACAGGAAGACCTTTCACCATTCTCTTTGGTTTTCTCCTCTCTGACACCATAGTTTCACCATCCAATACCGATACTTTCGTTTTATCGGTAATATCAGACATCAGATCAATTCTATAAAATCCAACATCGTCATAAGGATCTACGCTGCACACCAAATAATATTTCCCATTATACAAAATCACATAGTACGGATTTGCCACATATGTCATGATCTCCCCTGATGGCTTTCGTCTCGGTATCAGTTCTTTTTTCTCATTATATCCGTTAAAATGAAATGCGATTTTATTTCCAATATCGTTATTAGCTTCGATTGCCTGGCGTATGATTTTCAGATTCTTTCTGACCATAACCTCGTCTACACGAGAATCTTCATAAACATTAGAGATATTTGTACTGATTTTTCCGGTTATCTCACTAATAAATGGTGAATATTTCGGATAATTCATGCTGGTTACCTTTTGAAGCTTTTTAATCAGTTTTTCTTTTGTACTTGTATCTATATTCTTCAAAAAAAGAACAGCCTCAATGATCTGATTCAACTCTTCAAACGAAAACAATTGATTGTATCTGAGTTTTCTTAATTGTAACTTTTTTGATCCTTCTCTCTTCAGCCCTATATCGCGTGCATGAAGTTTATCCTCTAGTCCTTTGACAATAATCTTATAATCCTCAATCCCATAAAGACTGTCCACAACTCCATCTTCATCTTCTGGATTCAGTTCCTTCATCATGACTTTTAAATAATCTGTCAATGTTCTCTCTGAACAAGGATGGTCATATTCTTTCATCAGATTCTTAATCTCCGTTTGCGAAATGGTTGTATACTCATCCGTCTCTTCTTGTAAGATTTTCAAAATAGTCAGTATTCTTCCGATAAAACTAAAATCATGTACTATTTTCTTTCTCTCTTCCATTATTACCTCCTCATAAAGTGAAACCGCTATTTAAGACACAAAAAAAGTCTGATTCCTTTTCACAGAATCAGGCTCTTTTCAGTGTTATTTGTCAAGTTGTTTGTCAAAACTGTATGATACATTTTCTCTTCTCATCCCATGAACGGTCTATAGACTAGATCAATTTTGTTTTCTTAACTGTCTGGACAAATTCCCGGTTATTCTTCGTGCGGGCAAACATATTCAGAATGCTGTCCGCCGCCTCATCTGCCTTCATACCATTAAGCGCTCTGCGCATAATATAAACGGCTTCCAATTCCTCTTGACTCAGTAGCAGATCTTCTCTTCTTGTTCCTGATTTCATAATGTCCACAGCCGGGAAAATCCGCTTCTCAGAAAGCTTACGGTCGAGAACAAGCTCCATATTACCGGTTCCCTTAAATTCTTCGTAAATGACATCGTCCATCTTACTTCCCGTATCTACAAGCGCTGTTGCCAAAATTGTAAGACTTCCTCCCTCACGCATATTTCTGGCTGCTCCAAAGAAGCGTTTTGGCATATGAAGCGCTGCCGGATCAAGACCGCCTGACAGTGTACGGCCGCTTGGCGGTACGACAAGGTTATACGCTCTTGCCAGTCTTGTAATACTATCCAGCAAGATCACGACTTCTTTCTTGTGTTCCACAAGACGTTTGGCTCTCTCAATTACCATTTCAGAAACTCTCTTATGGTGTTCCGGAAGTTCATCAAAAGTAGAATAGATTACTTCTACATTCTTCCCTTCAATAGCTTCTTTAATATCTGTTACTTCTTCCGGACGTTCATCGATTAAAAGAATCAGAAGATGCATTTCCGGATGATTTCTCTTAATAGAAAGCGCAACTTCTTTTAGTAATGTTGTCTTACCTGCCTTTGGCGGAGAAACAATCATTCCTCTTTGTCCTTTTCCGATCGGTGAAAGCAGATCCACAACCCGCATCGCTGTGCTGCTTCCTCCACTCTCTAAGCGTATTCTCTGATTCGGAAAAATCGGCGTCATATCTTCAAAATTATATCTGCCGGCTGCCTGTGCCGGTGTAAAACCATTAATCTTTGTCAGATATAAAAGTGCGCTGAATTTCTCCGACTGCGTTTTAATCCTTGTATTTCCCTCAATAATATCTCCCGTCTTCAAATTAAAACGGCGAATCTGGGACGGCGATACATAAACATCATTTTCACCCGGAAGATAATTTGCTGACCGGATAAATCCATATCCGTCCGACATTACCTCAAGAATTCCTTTTACCGTCTGACCGCTATCCAACTGACCAATATCTGTCGGCGGCTCGTCCCCCTTCTGTTCCCGCATATCACGGTAATCCCGTCTCTCACGGTACTCATTTCTTTCATATCTTATGTTCTCTCTATTATTTTCTCTGTTTTCCGGTCTGGTCTGCTTTACCACATCGGTTTTTTCTGTCTCGTTTTCAGTGTCTCTTTCTTCTTCCTGTATTGGCTTTGTTCTTTCATCTTCTTCAAGCATCACTTCAATTAACTCTGCTTTACGCATTGCTGTAACACCTTTCAATCCTCTTGCTTTTGCAAGATCTTTTAAGGCTGCCAAAGATAAGGATTCATACTTCTCTCTCATTGAATTCTCCCTTCTGAATGACTGATATCTTTTCTTTTATTTAGTTATTACTTACCATGTGGGATTCCTGCCGAACCGGCAAATATGATCTATGCTGTAATTATATACCATTTTTTTTTAAAATAGAAAGCCCTTTTTATTTTTATTTTTCGGACATTGATTTCATGTATTATCAATGTTATGATAAATGAAAGTGATGCGATCAGTCTGACCGCAGTTTTTTCAACAACACAAGAAAGCAGAGCAGATACCTTATGAGATTTTGGGATGATAAACGCTACTATTCTTTAAACTATTATTTAAAACAGCATTATGGCAGAAAACTTTACAAGATTGCTCTTGACGGTGGCATGACATGTCCGAACCGGGACGGTACGTGCGGCAGCCGCGGATGTATCTTTTGCAGCGAAGGCGGTTCTGGTGACTTTGCAGGTGACCGTGCCCTCTCTATCAGAGAGCAGCTGGCTCTCGGCAAAGCCTCCCTTGAAGAAAAATACAGCGGTCATTCCTATATTGCCTACTTTCAGGCATATACGAATACCTACGCGCCAGTCCAACATCTCCGGCAGTTATTTGAAGAAGCTGTTTCTGATCCGGAAGTCTGTGTCCTTTCCATTGCTACAAGACCGGATTGCCTCGGAGAAGATGTAATTGAACTGCTTGCAGAACTCAACCTTCAAAAACCAGTCTGGGTGGAACTTGGTCTCCAGACGATCCATCCCAAAAGCGCTGATTTCATCCGGCGCGGTTATCCTCTCTCTGTTTTCGAAGATGCTGTCACACGGCTTCGCAAAGCCGGCATTGAGGTCATTGTCCATACGATTTTATTTCTTCCGGGCGAAACTCCCTCACAAATGCTTGACACAATCCGCTATCTGAACACTCAGGACATTCAGGGAATCAAGCTTCAGCTCCTTCATGTTCTGAAACAGACAGATCTTGCATCCTATTACGAACAGCATCCTTTTCCTCTTCCTTCTCTGGAAGAATATCTGGAACTTCTTGGAGAGTGTATCTGCACATTACGACCGGATATTGTTATTCACCGCATTACCGGTGACGGACCAAAATCCCTTCTGATCGCCCCTCTCTGGACTTCTGATAAACGGAATGTACTGAATCAGACTGCCCGATATTTTAAAGAACATGATATCTGGCAGGGTAAATATACAGAAGATGATAAATTTATTTCATAAATCATAAAGGAGGATTCCTCAATGTCTGAAACATTGGCACTTTACAAACTGATTATTCTTCAAATGCTGCAAAAAATTGATTTTCCATTAACCAATGGTCAAATTTCCGAATTTATTCTGGATAAGGGCTACACAAACTATTTCAAACTGCAGCAGGCGATTTCCGAGATGGTCGATACCGGATTTCTCTACGAAGAACAGGCACACAACCGTACTTTGTACCATCTGACAGACTCCGGCATGGAGACAATACAGTTCTTCAAATCCAAAATCCCGCCTGCAATTCTCGATGATATCGATACATTTCTGCGGGAGAAGAAATACGATCTGAAAAACGAAGTTTCTGTAAAGGCTGATTATTACAAAAATAACCACCAAGAATATTCTGTTCGCTGTCAGGTACTGGAAAATGAAATTCCGTTGATTGATCTGACATTGACTGTTCCAACAGAAAAAGAGGCGATTACTATTTCTACCAACTGGTCCACCAAAAATCCTGAAGTCTATGCGACTGTTATGAGTCTGCTTCTTTAAAAAAATCTGCCTGTCAGTTTCATATCCTGAGATATGTTCTGACAGACAGATTTTTCTTTAACTTCTGAAATTAATCCTCTTTGAATCCTTCTCCTACAACTTCATTGGATTCCATAATCACGATAAATGACTTTTCGTCTATTCTCTTTGCCGCCTGACGAATCGCATACATTTGTTTGTTGTTGCAGGCACACATGACAACTTGTTTCTCCTCTTTCGAATAGCTTCCCACACCGCGAAGCAATGTGGAACCTCTGCCTGAAATGTTATCAATCGCCTGAGCCACTTCATCGCCTTTCTCGGTTACAATCATGGTAAGTTTGCCGGCATCAATCCCGTACATTACCTTATCTACTACAAAGGATAAAAGATAAGTAACTATCATTCCATAAATAATTCCATCTACTTCCTTATAAATAAATGCCCCGGCTGCAATAATCACTGCATCCATAATAAATACAATTTTTCCAAGAGATAAATGTGGTTTTTTTGCTTTAATAGACATCATAATGAAATCTGCTCCACCGGTAGAGGAATTTCGCATATAAATCAAAGCATATCCCAAACCGGAAATTACTCCCGTACAGATTGCCGCCAGAAGTCTGTCTCCTTCGTATAATGGAAATAACGGTGCAATCTCATCCATAATAAAAGAGGTAATAATAATTGATTTGATGGAGCGGATAAAGAAATCCCGTCCCAGAATCTTATAGCAAAAGATTGCAATCGGAATATTTAAAAGCATTGAAACCACACCGATTGGTGTCCCAAATAAATAATAAAAGATTAATGCAATTCCAGATAATCCTGCCATTGGAAATTCCGCCGCAGATGCAAAGTTATAAACTCCGATTGCGATCAAAATCCCTCCTACAATATCTACCAGCACGTCCATTCCCAGCTGTTTCCAATTCAGCTTTTTTATTTTTTCCATACCTGCAGCCTCCTGTAAACTTTCTTTATTTCTTCCGGGCATTCGTTGATATACCAAAAGCTCAGATAAAACCAAAAAAGAGCATTTAACAACTATATAAATATAATCGCAAATGCTCTTCTCCTATTTCAGTATATATTTTATATAGGGAGTTGTCAATCACTGTTTTTCTCTTCCCTGCCGGAATATGCACATCATCTCACTTGTCAGACTGATATCCTCTTCCTGCACCGGAACCTCTTCCCGATTGCACCACTGTGCAACAGCTAACTCTTCTTCATCCATTTTTATTTTATCAGAGCCATCCAGCTCACAGAAGAATCCCATGAGCAGCGTATCTGAAAAAGACCACGGCTGACTTTTATAAAACCGTATATTTTTCACATGCAATCCTACTTCTTCTTTGACTTCCCTGCGTACGGTATCCTCAATCGTTTCTCCGGTTTCTGCAAAACCTGCGATTAACGCGTATTTTTTATAAGCGCGTCCGGCATATTTCGTTAATACGATCCGGTCATGATCCGTAACTCCTACGATTACCGCCGGACAGATTTTCGGATATTCCATCTGTCCGCAATCCGGGCAGCGCATGAGTCTTTCTTTCTCATCATGTATCATTTTCTTTCCGCATCTTCCGCAGAATACGCGGCTTCTGTACCAACGGTGGATCTGATCTCCTGTCACAGCAGCAAATGCCATATGCTGCGGTTTTGCTGTACGAAAAAACGTCATATGCTCTGCCTGACATTGTTTCCGTTCCAGAAGCCTTCTGCAAAGTATCTTCTCCTGTTCCTCGGAAAGAAGATAAAAGCACATTTGATCAATGGAAAATAAATATGTCCACTGTAATTCTGTCACTTTCAGAACCTCTTTTGCCTCTTTGATTGTTACAAAAGAAATATTTTCATTTTCTTTCCGAATAAGTGTTTTTCCTTCATCATACAACAGCACAAAGCTTCCTCTTTTGGTTTTTGCGGAATATATTGATTGTCGAAATGATGCGGCATAATATCCTGTATCATTTTATCCTTCACCTGATTTCTTTTTTCTTCCGATTTATTTTACTATACCATATTTTACTTTGCAATCCAAAGATATACAAGTATCCTTTGGTATGCTATACTTTTTCTATATTACCGCAATTAAATATAAGGAGGGATTCAAATGAAAATTGTATTTTTGGATGCAAAATCCATCGGCGAAGATATTGACCTGTCCGGATACAAAGCACGGGAGTTTGACACATCATTTTTATAACTTTCCTTAGGAATCCTTTATTTAAGCCATTTAAGGCTTATTTTTTTGTCAAATTTTACGAATTTATACGTGCTATTTT
>NZ_QRVX01000041.1:0-21664 GCF_003458885.1 Coprococcus sp. AF21-14LB
TAGGTCGTTAGACTTTTGTGTCCAACTCGTTCTGAAATCTCTTTAAAGAAATTTTCAGGGTTGTTGTCTATTGTTTAGTTATCAAGGTTCTCTGTCGTTTGACAGCTCATCCAGTTTATCATAACCGATTTGCTTTGTCAAGAACTTTTTTATTTTATTTTTTCAAGTCCTTGTTGTCTTTGCGACAGCTCGTTTATATTATCACTCCCGGATGAGATTGTCAACATTTTTTTGCAATTTTTTCCAAATATTTTTCCACTCTTTCTGAACAGCCCTGAAAATGCAAAATGAGACAGAAGGTTCACCTTCTGTCTCACACTCTCTTATACGCTCTCTCTTATGCTTCAGCCGCTGCACGATTTTCAAGTTTTCGGAAAAGACGTATTAATACAATCACCGCTGCAGCTGCCAGTACAATTTCTGCCGTAAACTGCGTATATGCAAGTCCATATAGCGGGAATAATGCATTTAAAATATAAATCGCCGGTATCTCCAAAATAATTTTCCGCATAATCGCAAATCCCAGGGCATACTTTCCCATTCCAACTGCCTGAAATACTCCGACTGCCAGAAAGTCCATGCATAAAAACGGCAATCCCATACAAAATCCTCTCAAAAATCGCGTACCATATGCGATAATTGCTTCATTTTCCATAAAGAGCGAGATTAATTTTCCGGCTCCCACATAATAACCAATTGCCACTACTGCAAGAAATCCAAGGGAAATTCTTGCGGAAAAAAGCAGCGTTCCTTTCATTCGTTTATGATTTCCACTGGAATAGTTATAGCTGATCAACGGCATGATTCCCTGTGACATGCCCATTGCAATGTTCATTGGAACCATATTGATTTTCTGAGTGATCCCCATTGCTGCAACTGCATCTGCTCCAAATCCTGCTGTAAAATTATTTAAAATTGTCATTCCGGTAACATTGAGCAGATTTTGGATCGATGCCGGAATTCCTACTCCGCAGATTCCAAGCACAATCTCTCTTTTGAACTTACACTGCGAAGGCTGGATACATACATATGTTGATTTCCTTCTCACATACAAAAGTACAAAGAAATACATGCAGGCAAAGCAGTTTGAAATACATGTCGCCATTCCTGCTCCTGCGGCTCCCATATCCAGTCCCTGCGGCAAAATAAAAATCGGATCTAAAATCATATTCATCAGGCAGCCGCTCATTGTACCAATGCTTGCATGAAGCGAAGCGCCTTCTGCCCTTACCAAATATGCCAGCACAACATTTAAAATAGACGGCACCGCGCCGAAATTAACCGTCCATTGCAAATACGCTGCCGTTGCCTCTGCTGTTTTTGCGTCTGCACCCAGGATATTTAAAAGAGGCGCCTGTCCAAATGTACAAAGAAGCGAGAATACAATTCCGCTAAACAATGCACTGTAGAATCCAACCGCCGAGCTTTTATATACGGTATCATAATCTTTCCGTCCAAGCGCTCTGCTCATCATACTGGAACTTCCCACGCCGAAAAGATTATTCACTGCATTAAAGGCAAGCAATACCGGCGCCGCCAATGTTACAGCCGCATTTTCTATCGGATTGTTCAACATTCCTACAAAATATGTATCTGCCAGATTATAAATAACCATAACAAGAGAACTCAAAATAGTAGGAACAGATAACTGCGCCACTGCCTTTGGGATTGGCACAGTTTCAAATAATTCCAATCTCTTTTTATTCTTCATAATTGTTTCCGTCATCCTGACTTGTGCAATTCGCTCGGCAATAAATTGATTGATCGCTAATATCAAGATCCTTTCCATCTAATACTGCTTTTATGAGCCTGTCTGTCCGGTCATACACTAATTTCAGTGAGAAAAACGGAACTTCTTCCGCCAGCAATTTCAAAAAAATCTTATCTCCCTGCCAAAGATTTAATTCACTGACACGATCAATTTCAATCCATTCCAGTTCACCTTCATCGCACACGATTGGCTCTCCCACAAATTCATCTGCCGTAAAAAGCGACATATATTCTGTGAGCCCCTTTTCTGTAACGAAAGTAACAATTCCACGATACCGGTAAGACGTCAACGTATATCCGGTCTCTTCCTTTACTTCTCGTAACATACATTCTTCCGGGCTTTCATCTTCTTCAAAATGTCCTCCGACTCCAATCCATTTGTCTTTATTCACATCATTTTCTTTCACTGTTCGATGGAGCATCAGATATTTTCCATCGTGTTCTATATAACACAATGTACTTAATTTGTGCATAACTACTGCCTCCTTCAACTTTTTCTTTTTCTATCTTATCATAGATGAAATTTCCTTTCCAGCAAAAAAGGAACTGCTTCATCAGCATACGCCTGATAAAGCAATCCCTTTTCCTATCTCTGTCCAGAATCTTTTTTCTGTTTTTTGTTTCTAAATTCTTGTAATGACTCCTGTTACAAGCTCTTTAAACTGTTTTGCCACACGGTCAGCTGTTTCCTGTACTTCTTTATGATTCAGCTGTTCTTTTGACATACCTGCTGCCAGATTCGTAATACAGGAGATACCGCACACTTCCATTCCCATATGATGTGCTGCCATTGCCTCACATGCTGTGCTCATACCTACTGCATCACCGCCCATCGCTCTGCAGAGACGCACTTCTGCCGGTGTCTCATAGCTTGGTCCGGTAAACTGCACATAAACGCCTTCCTGAAGCTTAATCTGCAGTTCTTCCGCAGTTTTGCGGATAATATCTCGCATACGCTTACTATACACTTCACTCATATCCGGAAATCTTGCTCCAAGTTCATCCAAATTCGGTCCAATCAGAGGACTTGGTACACCTGTTGTAATATGATCAGTGATCATCATGAAATCACCCGGCTGAAATTCAAAGTTCACTCCGCCTGCAGCATTCGTCAAAATCAGTTTTTTGGCGCCCAGCATTCCCATTAGTCTTGTCGGGAGCACAACATCTGACATTGGGTACCCTTCATAAAAATGTACCCGTCCCTGCATAATCACAACCGGAACCTGATTCACATATCCAAATACAAATCTTCCCTTATGTCCTGCTACAGTAGATGTCGGGAACCCTTCAATCTCTGTGTATGCAATCGTCTGCTCGATCTGGATCTCATCTGCATAATCACCGAGTCCTGATCCGAGAATCAACGCTACTTCCGGCTGAAAATCTATTTTCTTTTTAATACTTTCTACACATGTCATTAATTTGTTATATACTTCGTTCATCACTAACCTCTTTTCCGCTTATTCCGTCTCCATAACGGCAGCAACTATTTTTTTCAATGCAAGATACTGCTCATAGTCAATCAGTATCTGATTTCCTTCTTTTGTGAGCATTCCCTCTTCCGAAAACTTTTTCACAGCGCGATTAATCGTCTTCAGGCAAAGCCCTGTACCATTTGCCAGACTCTGACGTCCGCCCCGCACACGAAGCACGCCATTTCTCGCATACCGTTCATAACGTTCCGCCAGCAGCATTGCTAATCTGTCAGAACCTTGAAGAAACAGAAGCGCCCTTCCCTTTCTTCCATCTTCCAGAAGATATTCTCCGACACGCTTTGCCTCCTGCTTCAGTGCATGAATATCCGAACTCATCCATCTCTCAAATATTGCTTTAGGTATTTTCACGACTGTGCATTTCGTAACTGTTCGCAATGTCGTACGGTATCTGTCCAGATCCATAATAAATTCCATTCCACCCATGGCATATACTTTATCAAAGCGCATAAACTCATATGTAATTCCACAAAATCGGTAATCAATTGCCTCAATTGTTCCTTTTCCAATAAAGTAGATATTATCTACCGGAGCATTTTCCCTCACGAAAATCACATTCTTATCCATTTCCTCAATCTGAAATGAATCCAGAAGCCACAAAGGCGCTCCTTTAAAATATTCTTTGAATTGTTCCTGCCTGTCTTTATCAACGTCTTTCAGAAATGGCAGTGCTTCATATAATGTTTTATATCCCACTCATTTCTCCTTCCTCACGTTTTGCAGCGATTTAGCAGATATCCTGCCCACTCTTTCCTAGAAGCCTTTCTATCCTTCCTGACAGGAACTGAATAGCAGGCCCCGCTGTTACTGCCGTGATCACAGTGATAACTCCCAACTTTCCTCCAAGCAAGAAGCCGATCGCGATGCATCCCACATCAAATGAAATTTTTACTATTTGAAACTCTTTCTTTGTTTTATCCCGAAGAACCATAACAAGACCGGTAAAGGGATCAAGTCCCATATCCGCCGTAATAAACATAGCAACTCCAAGATACATGAGCGTACACCCCACTGTCGCTCCCACAATCTGCGTCAAAAGTGTTCCTGTTCCAAATACTATTTGATAAATTTTCCCTCCAATGCTTACCGCATTGCCGTAAAACAGCAGATGAACGAGCGTTCCAATGCTGACATAGTGTTTTTCTGCCAGAAATACAATTATGATCAGCACAATATTTACGATATTTGAAGTCATTCCAAGCTGCTCCGGAGACAGATGGGCCGCATTGCGGATTCCATCATAAACAATTCCAATCGGATCATTTCCAAGCGCTGCTGAAGCGTTAAAGGAAACGCCTATGCCGATGAAAATAATCCCTGCAATCCCCAGAAGCATTTTCGCTGCCTTATCTTTATTCCATCGCATACCTTTCTCCAAAGCTCTATATCAGCTGTCCCAAAATAGATGTACCAATCGTTCCTTCCGGCATTTTCACACCAAAATTGTCTGCTAAAGATGCCCCGATTACAGCAAATGTATCTGCCTCTTCCAATGCACCGCCTTCTTCCATTTGTTTTGCATAGGCAATCAACGGTACATACTCTCTTGTATGATCAGTTCCTGTATATGTCGGATCATTTCCATGATCTGCCGTCAGAATCAGAGGTCATCTTCCCGAAGTGTTTCCAGAAGTACTCCGAGATTCCTGTCAAATTTCTCAATCTCCTCTGCGTATCCTTTCACGTCTCTTCGATGTCCCCAAAGAGCGTCAAAATCAACAAGATTTACAAAACACAAACCATTAAAATCTTTTTTACTAATCTCGATCGTCTGTTCCATTCCATGTACAGAACTGTTAGAGTGGTGTGCCTCTGTCACACCTTCACCGCAGAAAATATCATTGATCTTGCCAACACTGATCACGTCAAATCCGTCGTCTTTCAGCGCATTCAGCACTGTCTTACCTGTCGGTTTTAACGCATAATCATGGCGGTTGCTTGTACGTTTAAACTCGCCTTTTTTCTTACCAATATAAGGTCTTGCGATTACACGTCCAACACGCCATTCATCCTTCATTGTAATCTCTCTTGCAATCTCACAGCACCGGTACAGATTCTGAAGATCAAATGTTTCCTCATTTCCACAGATCTGAAGCACAGAATCTGCAGATGTATACACGATCATAGCGCCTGTCTCGATTTCTTCTTCTCCCAATTCCTCGATGATCTCCGTTCCGCTTGCACTCTTATTTCCAATGACTCGTTTCCCGCATTGCTTCTCCAGCTCTTCGATCAATTCTTTTGGGAACCCTGTTTCTGTAAAAGTTTTAAATGGTTTTTCTGTATGAATCCCCATCATTTCCCAATGTCCTGTCATCGTATCTTTGCCATTACTTGCTTCTGCCATCCGCATATAGCGTCCAAGCGGATGTTCTACACCTTCCATTTTTCCACCTTTATGCAGATTCAGCATTCCCAGCTTCTGAAGATTCGGAATCTCAAGCGTTTCCATCTGTTCCAAAATATGTCCAAAGGTATCTACGCCTGTATCTCCAAATCTCCCAGAATCCGGCATGGCTCCAATTCCAAGAGAATCTAATACAATCACAAAAACTCTCTTATATTTATTCATCCTGTCTCTCCTCATACTATCTGTTATTCTGCTCAAATTCTGTAATCTTACGGTATAATCTCTGTTTCGTATCATCTGATGCAAAGGCAGTGTCTGCTGCATTTTTCATCAGACGGATCAAGTCTATATCATTCATTCCATATGTGTTTTGAATAAATTCTAATTCTTTTGTCATGGAAGTGTTGCTGACAGTACGATTATCTGTATTAATACTTACAGAAAGTCCTGCCTTTAAAAATTCCCGCAGCGGGTATTCTTCCGGACAGCTTACTGCTTTTGTCTGAAGATTGCTGATCGGACACATTTCAATTCCGATTCCCTCTGCACGAACAAGTTTTTGCAGTCCCGGATGTCCCCGCATCGCAATTCCATGTCCAATTCTTCCGGCGCCTGCTTTTACCGCATCTGCAATATTCTGCGCACTTCCACATTCACCGGCATGTATCGTAAATGGCATACCGAGTGCTTTTGTTTTTTGGAACAGATCCATAAACTCTGTCATTGGATACTGTGCCTCTGCTCCAGCCAGATCGGCTGCACATACACCTGCGCCAAGAAACTCTCTTGCATCACGGATCATTTTAAAATTCTCTTCCTCGCTGTGATGACGCATCGCACAGGTGATAACATTGTACTCGATTCCAAATTCTTTCTTTCCCCGTTCAAGTCCCCGCAGCAATGCTTCGAGTACCTGTTTTGTTCCCATTTTCTCTGTCACAGAAAAAAGCGGTGCAAATCGTATTTCTGCATAACATACTTCTTCTGCGCTCATCGTCTTTAATACATCATAACCTGCCCCTTCAAGCCCTTCTTCATCTTTCAGGCACGCACACGGCAGTTCAAATTTTTCCAGATATTCTACAAGACTTTTACAATCTGCAGATACGGAAAGTTCTTCTTCAGACACATCTCTTCCAAGATGTGTCTGAATGAACTCTTTGCTGAGTGAACCATCCAGATGACAATGCAGCTCTATTTTGGGCAGACGTTTCAATTCTTCTGCTCGCATGCTCACATTCTCCCTGTTTATCAGTTTATTTACACCAGATTTCCCGGCCCGAATCCAAGCGGAAGCAACTGCTCCAGCGTAAAAATATCATAATGTTCTTTACTCGTTGCCAAAATAATCTGAAACTCTTTTGGATTGCAGAATTCCATCATAACCTGACGGCACACCCCGCAAGGCGCCGCATAATCCGTCAAGATTCCTTCTCTTCCACCTACGATACAGATTGCTTCAAATTCTCTGACGCCTTCGCTTACTGCCTTAAAAAATGCAGTTCGCTCTGCACAGTTTGTCGGTGTGTACGAAGCATTTTCAATATTGCATCCCGTATAAAGCGTTCCATTCTTTGCAAGCAAAGCTGCACCGACTTTATACCCGGAATACGGTGCGTAAGAAAAATTCAGCTGTTCGACCGCAGTTTCAATCAATTTCTCTATGAGTTGTTTGTCCATCTGCAGATCCCTCCGAAATCTTAATATCCTGTTGCCTCTTCATTTTTCACAAGTTTAATCATTCTGCTTGTTCCTAAGCGGTCTGCTCCAAGTGCAAGAAATTTCTCTGCATCTTCCAATGCTGAAATTCCTCCGGCAGCCTTCATTTTTACATTTGGACCGATATGTTTTGCAAACAATTCAATATCTTCAAAGGTAGCTCCCGCTTTCGAAAAGCCTGTGGAAGTCTTAATATAATCTGCCCCTGCATTTGTTACAAGTTCGCACATTTTTACTTTCTCTTCTTCTGTCAAAAGACATGTTTCAATAATCACTTTTAAGATCTTTTCTCCGCATGCTGCTTTTAATGTACGGATTTCCTCTTCTACAAGATCATATTTTTTATCTTTCAGCCATCCGATATTGATTACCATATCGATCTCTTCTGCACCATTTGCAATTGCATCTCTTGTCTCAAATTCTTTTGTTTTTGTTGTCATATATCCGTTAGGAAATCCAATTACTGTGCATACCGGAATCTTGCCTCCCATGTATTCGGCTGCCTCTTTTACATAACTTGGCGGAATACATACGGACGCAGTCTTATATTCCATTGCCTCATCACAGATCTGCTTAATTTCTTCCCAGGTAGCAGCCTGTGTCAATAATGTATGGTCAACATGTTTTAAAATTTCTGAATGATTCATCGTTTCCATCTCCTCTTTATTTTTCCTTTGCCTGATCCTTTTTGATTAGCTCGCGGATTGCATCGACTGCAACCTGAATTGCTTTATCTGTATCATGTACAACCGGATTTTCCAGTCCCAACTTCTCTCTTTCCTGATTAGCAACAACAAGGAAACAGGAACCCGCACGCACGCCAAGATAACTTGCCACAATAAAAAGTGCTGCTGATTCCATCTCAGATGCCAGACATCCAAGACGTTTCCATGCCTCCCATTTATTCATCAGTTCATAGCTTACCGGCTTTGTCTCCGGCTCATGCTGCCCGTAGAACGCATCCTTACACTGAACAACACCTGTATGGAATTTGCACGCTTTCTTCTGTGCTGCTTCCACAAGCGCATTCGTTACTGTCAGATCTGCTACCGCAGGAAATTCCATCGGTGCATATTCTCTTGAAGTTCCCTCCATGCGGATTGCTCCCGTTGCGATCACAACGTCTCCACTCTTTACTTCTGTCTGCATACCGCCGCATGTCCCGATCCGGATAAATGTATCCGCACCGCAGCGGTACAGCTCTTCCATAGCGATAGACGCTGACGGTCCACCGATTCCTGTAGAGGTAACACTAACCTTTACCCCATCAAGTGTTCCTGTATAAGTGACATATTCTCTGTTATCTGCAATCAGAACCGGATTATCAAAATATTGAGCAATCTTCACACATCTTTTTGGATCTCCTGGCATGATCACATAACGGCCAATCTCTCCTTGTGCCACCTGAATATGATACTGTCTGCTTGCATCTTCTGAATAATTTTTCATATCTAGCTTTTCCTCCTTCTAGCGCTGTCCTTTATCATACGGGATACCCTCTGCCTTCGGCGCTCTTGATTTCTTAGATACAAATACAAGAACAACAAGGGAGATAATATACGGAAGCATATTGTATAAAGTACTCGGAAGCTTCAGCGCCACAAGTGCATCAAATCCTGTATATACATTAGAAAGAGCACGGAAAAATCCAAACAGAAGCGCTGCCAGTCCTATACTGATTGGTCTCCACTGTCCAAAGATCATAACCGCCAATGCCAGGAAGCCAAATCCTGCCACACCATTTTCAAATTTCCATTCGCTTACTCCGGCAGTAATATAGACAAGTCCTCCAAGTCCGCCCAGTGCTCCTGAAATCAATACGCCTGCATAACGCATTTTATAAACATTAATTCCGACAGAGTCTGCTGCCTGCGGATGTTCACCACATGCACAGAGTCTTAAACCAAATTTCGTCTTATAAAGCACTACATAAGAAACAATCAACATGATAAATGCAATCAGCATGAACCAGTTAAATTCAAATCTGCCGATGTTCATGATAAACGCTTTCTTTGCATGACCATAAGCCACTGTCGAAGAAACATTATCCACACTTTCTGCTGTATTGATTGCTCTTACAATAACAACTGCCGCTGCCGGTCCAAGTAAATTCAGCGCCGTTCCGACAAGCGTCTGATCCGCATTAAACCGAATCGCCGCCACACCGAGAAGAAGCGAGAAGATCATACCGATGAGAACACTTGCAAGAATCACAAGCAGAATCACAAGCGGAGCAGCCATGCCTGCCGGAAGATATTTCATTGTCAGCGCGCCTCCGAGCGCTCCCATAACCATGATGCCTTCCAGTCCGATATTAATAACACCACTATGTTCTGAGAAGCAGCCGCCAAGTGCTACCAGCAGCAGAACAGAAGCAAATATTAATGTATACTGAACTAATAATAACATTATGCTTCGCCTCCTTTCTGTTCTTTTGCAGCCATTTTCTCATCTCGCTTATCCAGATATCTGTTCAGCCACATCTTGAAGAACAATACAAAACCGCATAAATAAATGATAAACGCTGAAATCAAATCTGAAATCTGCGTACAGTACATTGTCTTATCTACATAAGTTCCACCACTTGTAATATGCTGGATAAAATAAGAAGAAAAGATAGCTCCGATCGGGTTCGTTCCACCGAGGAATGCCGCCGCGATTCCATTGAATCCCATCGCCGGAACACTTGTCTGCTGTACCATCCACTGCTCAATACCGCTTAAATAGAAAATGCCTGCTCCCATTCCTGCAAGAGCTCCTGCGATCATCATTGTTAAAATGATGTTTCTCTTTTCCCGCATACCGCAATATTTTGCAGCATTTTTATTCATACCTGTTGCTTTTAATTCATAACCAAATTTTGTTTTATCCAGCACGATCCATACAAGAACTGCCATGACAACCGAAAGTATCACTCCGATCGTCACAAATTCATTATTAGAAAACATTTTATCCAATCCTGCATTCGGAAGAAGCGCAGATGAATTGTACTCTCTAATGTCTTTGTGTACGGTGTAGACTGTTCTTTTACTTTTGTCAGAAGCATATTTACGCAGTACAGCCCAATCCAGTTCAACATGATACAGGAAATAACTTCATTTACATTAAAGTAAGCCTTCAAGGCGCCTGAAATACCACCTACGATTGCTGCTGCCAGCATTGCTGCCGGAAGACAGATATACCACGGCATATCAAACTTCAGCGCCAGGAAAAGACATGTGCCAACTCCAATGACATACTGTCCTGCTGCACCGATATTAAAAAGACCAACCTTCCACGCAAAAAGCACTGACAGGGAACACATCAGAAGCGCTGAGGCCTTTACGAGCGTCGTTCCCAAATATTTCATAACTGCAACAGAACTCGGATAATATAAATAGTTTTTCAAAATAGCAGTGATTGCTTTACCGGCGCCGCTCGGATTAATGATCAAAAGTACCACATATCCGATCAGAAGACCGAGTATGATACAAAGCACTGATCCGAGTATGGTCTGAACGCCGCTGTTTCTCAAGAGGCTTTGTTTCTTCGTTGTTTCTTTATTCATTTGTTCCTGCCTCCTTTCTCTTAGAACCTGCCATGTAAAGACCAAGCTCTTCCACTGTAACCTTCTTCGGATCAAATTCTCCAACAATTTCACCTTCGTACATAACGAGGATTCTGTCAGAAACATTCATAACCTCATCCAGCTCCAGACTCACAAGCAGCACTCCTTTTCCTGCATCTCTCTGTGCCACCAACTGCTTATGGATGTATTCAATCGCACCGACGTCAAGCCCTCTTGTCGGCTGAACTGCAATCAAAAGTTCCGGATTTTTATCAATCTCGCGGGCAATAATCGCTTTCTGCTGATTACCTCCTGACATAGAGCGGGCTTTCGTAACAGCTCCCTGTCCTGACCGGATATCATACTGCTCAATCAGTTTATTTGCATATTCGCGGATTGCCTTGCGCTTTAAAAATCCACCTTTATTCGTAAACTGCGGTTCAAAATATCTTTGAAGTACAATATTATCTTCAAGAGAATAATCAAGAACAAGTCCATGTTTATGTCTGTCTTCCGGAATGTGGCTCATCCCTGATGTCAAGCGCTTGCGGATCGGCATATGTGTAATGTCCTGCCCATTCATGATAATCTTTCCGCTCTTTAACGGTTCCAGCCCAGAAAGTCCATATACAAATTCTGTCTGACCATTTCCGTCAATTCCGGCGATACAAACAATCTCTCCCCGTCTTACCTGAAGAGATACATTATTAACGGCATTGTTTTTATGATGTTTTGAAGCAACTGTCATCCCCTGAACATCAAGAACAACCTCCTGTGGTTTTGCCGGCTTCTTCTCAACAACAAAATTTACGTCACGGCCTACCATCATGGCAGAAAGTTTCTCCGGTGTCGTATCCTTCGTCTCTACGGTACCGATATATTTACCTTTGCGAAGAACAGTACAACGGTCAGATACCTGCATAATTTCTGCAAGTTTATGAGTAATAAATAAAATACTCTTTCCTTCTGCTGCAAGGTTCTTCATAATTGTCATCAATTCCTGAATCTCCTGCGGAGTCAGAACCGCTGTCGGTTCGTCAAAAATCAGAATCTCATTATCGCGATAAAGCATCTTGAGGATCTCTGTTCTCTGCTGCATACCAACGGTAATATCCTCAATAATTGCATCCGGATCTACCGCAAGCCCATATTTTTCCGAAAGCTCCATGACTTTCTTTCTTGCTTCATCCTTTTTAAGAAATCCGCCCTTCGTTGTCTCTGCGCCGAGAATGATATTATCTAAAACGCTAAAACATTCCACCAGTTTAAAATGCTGATGTACCATTCCGATCCCAAGTGCATTGGCATCATTCGGATCATTGATTGCTACCTTTTTCCCATCTTTGCGGATCTCGCCTTCCTCCGGCTGATATAACCCGAAAAGAACACTCATAAGCGTAGATTTTCCTGCACCATTTTCACCCAGAAGTGCGTGGATCTCGCCTTTTTTCAGCTGTAAAGTAATATTATCGTTTGCGATGATGCCCGGAAATCTTTTCGTGATATTCAACATCTCAATTGCATACTGTTCCATTCTCTACACGCCTCCTCTCATCTTATTACACCTGTGCTTTTATCAAAAAAGGGAGCAAGATCACCCTACTCCCTTTGCAGTTAAATTATGCTGTTTACTTAATGCTGCCGTAATCTGTTACTTTAATTTTTGTCTTAGGTAATGCTGTAATGTCATTTGAAACTTTGATCTTACCGTCGAACATATCTTTTACAAGTACTTTGTAATCGTCTTCTGTAAATCCATCGCCCCACTGTGTTGTCTCAATTGGAAGCTGAACATAGTTTTCTTCCGGATTCTCTGAAACAAGTCCAAGTGTATCGATCTTTCCAGCGTAGTTATCCCACTTATCAGCTTTGATATCTGTAAGAACTGTCTTAACTGTTGCTGCAAGACCTTTCATAGCAGATGTCACAGTAAGATCTGCTGCTGTCTTGTTAATAATTGCTGACTGGTCTGTATCAACACCGATCACTTTACCGCCTGTCTTAACTGCTGCTTCTGCTGCAGATGTATAAATACCACCGCCGCATGCAAATACAACTTCTACGCCTTTAGATCCATACCATGTATCCATGTATGCTGTAATATCAGCATCTCCATAGAACTGTCCGCCGCATACGTATTCCACTTCTACCTGGTCAGAAATACCAAGTTCTTCTGCTGCTGCATCAGCTCCCTGAAGATATCCATAACCAAAACGTGTAACAGCCGGAACTGACATACCTCCGAGGAAACCAAGATGTTTATATCCTAATTTCACAGCTGCATATCCTGCCATATATCCTGAAAGTTCTTCCTGATAAGTACAGCAGTAAACATTCTCTTCATTGTAGTATTCTGTCACATCATAGTCATCCGGGTTAAAAGAATAACCTTCTCCAACACCTTTTTCACAGATATCTCCGGCTCCAACATCCAATGCAACAAATTTTACATCCGGATACATCTCTGACTGGGATACAACTGCTGCCGCAAACATATATCCCGGCAATACAACGACATTTGCTCCATCAGCGATTGCCTGATCTACACTTGCATTTCTTGCTTCATCATTGTCGCTTTCCGGTTTGTAGTAGTTGAACTCCACATCATTTTCTTCTGCCCAGGCTTTGCTTGCTTCATAAGTTGTCTGGTTAAAGCTCTGGTCTGTAATATCACCTGAATCTGTTACCATCGCAACTTTCATATCAGACTTTTTACCTTCTTTTTTCTTATCATCGCTTCCGCTGTCTGAACCGCCTCCGCATGCTGCCAGTGAAACTGTCATCATTCCTGCAAGTAACATTGCAACAACTCTTTTTTTCATAATTACCTCCTGCTATTTGTCTGCTTTACTTCTGTGCACTTTCATAGTCGTAGAATAATCATACTTCTTTGTTTTTATTCCAGATAATGGCTTACTGCACAAGTTCCTTCGGCTTACTGCCGACTCTACTGAGAGTATAGCACATTTGTCTCAATTCAGATAGGACACAAGTCCTTTTTTTCTAAATAAAAAAGCAGTTTGTAATATTCTTTCAGTTTTTAACATTAGCTTTTGTGCATTTTTTCTATTTTTATTGTGTTTTTTATTGAAGAAAAAGGTCTTGAGTCACTTTTTATACCGTGTTCCAAATTTTTTATAACATTTCTTCCCGCAAAATATCATGATCCCGGAGCAGTTTTTCTATCACAGTTCCCCTGATCACACGAAGCAAAGGCTTCTTCAAAGCATTTAGCGGGCCCGGCAGCGGAATCTCAAGCGGAGAACGTCCATCCATTAATTTTACCGAACTGTCAAGAAGTTCTCTGATATCATATACACTTCCCCATACTTCCGGAACTCCCCTGTCAACACCGAACAGACCATAAACCGCTTCCATTGCTGTTCGCACAGAGTACTCTGTTGTAAACACAGTATCACGCGGAGTATCTGCAAACTGACCAAGAAATGCAAAATTTACACATCCATCCGGAATGACATCCGGTCTGTCTCCTTTTGTCCGCGGCATGAAAAATGCAGTAATATACGGCATCATCGTCGGAACGCATACGGCGCTGTGCTCTGCAAGGTCTGCAATCTGATCTGTCGGAACACCAATATGATACAGCCATTCCTCTGTAATTTCCTTTCCGGTACATTCCTTCATTGGTTTCTTAATATAGTCTCCCGGCACATCCGTGAAAAGACCATATACCCATACGCATACCTGTTCCGGATTCTGTCCTTTAAACTGTCCCTGACGATTGATTGTCCAGCTCATAAGCCACTTAGAATCCTGACAGCTCACAATCCCTCCGGTAACTACTTTTCCGCTTCTTGGATCACGTTTACAGATATTCATAATATACGGAATAATCTTATCGTCTAATGTCGTAATGGTTGCTGATTCCCAGTTTGTTTTAGAAATATCTGAACAGAATTTCTCCGGATGTCCAAACGAAGCATCCTGCTTTGCAATATTTTTCCACAAATTCCAGCATCCGCTTGTCCGGATTTCCGCATCTCCGTTCGGGGCGTGATTCTGATCCCCGTAAATCGTTCCCTCTGTGCAGCTTCCATTTGTCACAAATACATAATCATTTTCTGTCAGAAGAATTCCCTTCTCCACACCATCCACACGACATTCAATCGCTGTAGCGATTTTCTTATCGCCGCGAAATTCAAAGACCACATTCGTTACTTCTGTGCCAAACTGGAAATCAACTCCAGCCTCCTCCAGATACCTTTGCATCGGAAGAATCAAAGATTCGTACTGGTTATATTTTGTAAATTTCAGAGCGCTAAAATCCGGAAGACCTGCAATGTGATGAATAAAACGCTGAAAATATAATTTCATCTCCAATGCACTATGCCAGTTTTCAAAAGCAAACATCGTACGCCAATAGAGCCAGAATGTAGAGTCAAACACTTCCTCATCAAAGACATCTTCAATCTTTTTATCGTACAGATCCTCGTCTTTCGTCATAAACAATTTCATAATTTCCATACAGCCTTTCTGACTCAGATTAAATTTGCCATCTGTATGGGCATCTTCTCCTCTATTAACCGTTGCCCGGCAGAGCGAATAATTCGGATCATGTTTGTTCAGCCAGTAATATTCATCCAAAACAGATACTCCGGGCGTCTCAATCGATGGAATACTGCGGAAGAGATCCCACAGACATTCAAAATGATTTTCCATCTCACGACCGCCGCGCATCACATACCCTCTCATCGGATCATGAATTCCATCACAGGCACCGCCCGCAATATCCATTGCTTCCAAAATATGAATGTGAGACCCCGGCATCTGTGCATCTCTCACAAGAAAACATGCCGCTGCCAGTGATGCAAGACCGCTGCCTACAATATAAGCATGTTTCTCCTCAATTCCATCCGGTTTTTCCGGCCGTGCAAATGCTTCATAATTTCCGTTACTATAATAAATTCCCTTACTGTTTTTCTCATATTTTCCCCGTTCTGTGTTGCGATACTCTGTCTTTCTCTCCGCTATCTTCATCTCGCTGCTCTGTTTTGCATCTCTCGCACGTTTTGCCATAACAGCTGCTGTCCCTGCTCCTGCTGCCAATACCGCCATACCGATTTTTCCTGCTTTTTTATTCATCTTGAATCCACCTTTCCGAACTATCGTTCTTTCTTTTTCTCAATGTACCCTCAGCATACTGTTATTATGTACGATTTTCAATTTACAAAACAAAAGAGATGATAAAAAACTTATCATCTCTCACACTTTGATTAATTGTCTGTCAAATGTTTTTCCGAAAAATTCTCAATAGAACGCAAAATCGTCCCATGAAGTGTCAGGCACATCCGCTCCACAATCTCTTCATAATCCGATTTCATTCCCTGTTTGATCCAGTCAAGCATAATTCCCACAAATCCATATTTATAAAAATCTGCAATAAATCCTTTTTCTTCCTCACTGATCTTCTGCCCGGCAGCCTTTTCTTCCACAACTCCTTCCAACAAATCATATGTTAAACGAAAAAGATACGTTTCGATCTGTTCCCGACTTACCGAATGATATACATTCAAGATAAACGGTTTATTCTCCATCACTGCCTCAAAAATCTGCAGAAGACCTTCCTGCCAGCTGTCATATGTTTTTTTCCCCTGAAGCGCCCGCGAAGCATCTTCGATACAGCTCCACTCTACCAGATCATAAATATCCTCAAAGTGATAATAAAATGCCATCCGGCTAATACCGCAGTCTGCTGTCAGATCGTTGATCGTAATTTTATCAAGAGGCTTTTGAAGCAGCAGTTTCTTCAGAGACACTTCCAAAGCCTGCTTCGTCATATTTGCCATTTACTCAGCTCCGTTTCTTTTTTCATCACTTGCTCTGTTTTGTTTCTTCTTATTCTTCTTTCGCTCTTCTGCCTGCTCAAGATATCGGCGCGACTGCAAAAATGCCTCCGGCAGATAATCTTCCATCCACTCTTTTCCTGCTTTCTCCTGCTTCTTAATATCTTCCCACGCTGTTATTACATCCCCGCTTCCTGAAACATTTGCTGTCCCAAATACATGTGGATGCCGCCGGATCATTTTATCAGATACCGTTTGAATCACATCATCCAATGTAAAAAATCCTTCCTCTTCTGCAATCTGTGCATGCATTACAACCTGTAAAAGAAGATCTCCGAGTTCTTCCTTCAGGTTATCCGGATTCCCTGTCTCTTTCAATATATTAATACCGCAGATCACCTCAGCCGCCTCCTCGATGCAGGCCGGTTTCAGACTTTCATGGGTCTGCTCCCGATCCCAGGGGCATCCTTTTGGCGAACGCAGTTTTGCAATAATCTTTTGAAACTCTTCAAATTTTGCCATAATACTTCCTCCTTATTACCATCTTATTTATCATTCTTTCTTCTATCGCGCTGTAATCGTGCGGTAAGGCAGCCTGCATGTTTCTCCACGATACTGCTTTCCCCTTGGAAAAGAAATGAATCCCGGCTGACACCCATGTTTCCTGTCTTCACTATAATAAACATCCAAGATTCCCTTCAGTAAATATTGTAATCCTAAATGCTCCTCTCCTTCTTCATGAACAAAGAGCTGATATTCCGCCTCTTTTTGATCTTTTCGATGACGTCGGTGTATCGTCCATCCCTCTAACGCTCCAATAAATCCAGGCATTTCTTCATATGCATGTAATTCTGCTGCTTGTAATTTCTCTGCCACTTTTTTGAAAGATTTCTCTGCCTCATCTGAAATTTTATCTCCCATTCCTACTAATGCCAGAAATGGTCCCTTCTTTCCATGAAACGCGCAAATCTGTCCTGTCTGTTTCAACATCTGAAGTTCATGATTTACCTCATTCAGATACAGGTTCTTTTTGACAGAAATAACAGCAAGAACACCCTCCGGCAAAACGACTGCCGTATCTCCAAATCTCTGATAAACCGGATATTCTGCCGCATCATAGATAATCAGATCCAACTGAGAAGAATGGACATCTGCATCCTTTCTTCTCGCTCTCCCTGAGTTTCCCCCTTTAACACCTGCCCGCAAAATAAATCCATCAAAAATCTCTATCCCTGTCGGCAGAAACTTTTTCAGCGTCTCCCGCAAAATACTTTCTACATATCGCCCGTCTTCTCCTCTGTGACCGGCACCTTCATGATTCAAAGAGGGAATCAGCTTTTCAAACTGATGATATTTGTATAAAACTGATTTCATTTCATCTGCCCAATAACTTTCAATCCTCGTTCCGCCCATACTATCCTTCTTCTTTCTCCACTGCTTTCAATAATTCTTCCAGCCTCTGAATCGTTTTTTCTAATCTCTTAGAATCTTTTTTTAATAGTTGCTCTGTCTGCAAAACAGAAATCATCCACGCTCTGCATCCTGCCAAATAATGGATAAAGTCCTGACGGCTGCGAAATTCTCTCGCTTCTTTATTATTTTCTCTGCGCATTTCATTTAGCTTCTTCAAACTTTCCTTCAGGTCCTCAGCTTTTCTCATATCAACTTCATACAGTTCCTGATCCTGTTTCCGAAAAAAATATAACGTCTCCTTAACACTTTGCAGCTTTCTGCGCGACAGCCGAAGCCCGTCACCAACTACATAACCATTGAGCCCAATCTCTCCTTTGCACATCATCGTCTTACTTCGATTTATCTCGAAACCATTTTCTTTCAAAATCTTCGAAAGCATTCTCAGAAAATAAATATGCTCCCCAAAATCAAAAAAATCTGAGCTAAAAAGCATATCATCGGCATACCTTGTATAAGAAATCCGACGGATTCCCTGTTTCTCTGATCTTGTATTTTCTTTCCGGTAGCGTTCTTCAATAGATTGACAATATTTCAAAATTCTCTGATCGATTCTTCTGAAAAATATATTAGATAATATAGGTGAAGTCACAGCTCCCTGCGGAAGCTTTGCATTCAACGTACAAAGCTCAAATACCGTTTCCAATGCTTCCCGATCCTGAATAAATTCTTTCAGGTTACTCTTCATCAATTTCTCTGAAAACGAGTCAAAAAAATCTTTTATATCAATTCTTAGAAAATAATGATTTCCGGCATGTGGCATCAGAAAGTTCTGATAACTCTCACCGGTTACAAATCCTTTTGCCGGTATGGCAATCGGTATTTTCTGCAAAAATCGCCTGACAAGATTCCTCTGAAAATTAGTCAGATTTCTCCCTTCAGGCGTTTTCCGAAGCATATGAATTACCCGAATTCCATTCTTTTTCGGAATTTCAGTCTCCTCATATGCATATTCAATTCCTTCCAAAACTGCATGCAGTTTCTCATCGCTTGTCTTTAATATTTTTTCTAAAAGAAATTTATAATTATATATTTGCATTTATCTTCCTCTTTAGAAGAGCAAGCACTTACTGAATAATTCCTTTCAGGGTATTATCCAGGAAAGATACACTGCCCCGTATTTCTACGGGAGATTTAAGTCATCAGTTCTGATTTTTCCGCGGTTTCACCAGTATTCCCATACCGTCTCGCGGATTTACGAGTCTGTCTTCGTAAAATTACTGCTTGCTCAAGGTCTATTCTACCATTGTTTTAACGTAAAGTCACTTCTATTTTGTGAACCAATGCATATAACTGCGGAAAATCTTTCTGAACTGCTTCCACTGCCTGTTGATAATTGGCATCTGCTTCAATCCATCTTCCAAATTCCCGGAATCCCTGTCTTTCCGAATGCTGTATCTCGGCCAGATCAAGAAAATAAAATTCCAGCCACTTACTTACCCAGCCGCTTGTCTTCTTTACCATACACAGCACATTCCATAAATTCTCATCAATTTGTGGATTCTGTTTTTTGATCTGTTTCTTCGTCAGCAGATAATCCGGTTTTCCGGAAAAAAGCATCCTCAAATAATTTAACTGCAGATTCTTCTTATCCTGAAACAATTTCCAGTATTCTACCGTATTTTTGCGTTCTTCAAGACTTAGCCCTCCGGCATTCACATATTTTTTAAATACTTGCTGATTTTCAACAGTAATCAGCGCACCTTCCACCGTATTTCTCCACAGAAACACATCATAATTGCGATAATATTCCACAATCAGATCTAACAGACACTCAAAATTCGGATCATCACAGCTAAACAATGGATATCGATAAGAAAATTTACACTGACTGCACATACGTTTGATCCTGCGCCTAAGCGCTAATGTCTTCTGTCTTTTGGCACCATAATGATAAATTTCTCTATCAATCTGATAATCCTTCAGTTCTGTAAATAAAAATGCATTTTCTCCATCCTTTTTTGCCAGGACTTTATCCATATCCATTACAGCCAGACCTGGGATCTGATAATTTCTCTTACTGGGCGCAGTTAGATTATGAACCACTTTATTGCTCATTCCCATTACAATCTCAACTTCTTTCAAAACCGGAAAAAGCATTCGCAAATATTTATTTTTAAAAAGCTCAAGCTCTGTCTCTCCTTCTACGTTCAAAATCATTTTTGCAAAACAGCTTCCCGTATAAGACTCTGTCACTACAATACGTTCCCGCTCTTCCTGCTCTGACAAATTGCGCACACGCCTTACTTTGGAATAGTTCTCTTTTAATGCAACATGGTAAATCGCAGAAATATCTTCTTCATTTTCAAGCAGCATTTTTACACACCGCGCCGAATGTGTCGATAAGAGAAACTGAACCTGATCTGCCGCCCCAAAAATTTTCTCCATCAATTGATCGATCATCGTATGGTGCAGACTAATTTCCGGTTCATCCAAGACAATGATCGGCTCTTTCAATTTGTATTTCTTCATAATAGCCAGAATATCAATAAGAATCGTTGTATAATTAAATGCATTTGTTCCATTAGAATATTCCCTAAGATTCTTCTCATCATATTGAAACCTCTGACCGCCTACCAGCATTTCTGCTAACATCTGACCAATCTGCCTTGATGTCAGACGCTTCACATTAATATGTTCCTGTTCAAATATATCTTGCAGATGATTTAATTTTTTCTTTACCGAACTATCGTTACTTTCCACAATAGTTCTTATTGTACTTTGAATCCTTTCAGAATCTTCATTTCTGAATTTAAATAAATCTCCTATCAGATTCCACAAATTGGTCCAATCTGTCAGTTCAATCTGTCTTGAATCTATAAAATATACCGGAAATAGTGAGGCTATAATCTGACGCGTATTGTAACTTACATTCCAACGGATTTCCTTCCCTTTTCTCTTAACCAGCTCAACAATAATCTCATCATGATTAGAAATCGCTAATACCTTTTTATAATAATTCTCATACTCTTTCTTTTCATCATTCAAATTTCTTTTAATAATTTTCAGAATCTGCTTCAAATCATAAGTAATTCGAATACATATTTCATTGCGCAATCTATTATTGGTATCAAAACTATTCTGCTCATCCTGCACGGTCAACAAATTCTTATAAAAATAATTCAGCGCAGACAAAATATTCGATTTGCCGCTCCCATTCCGACCAATCAAAGTTGTAATCTGATTCATTTCCATATTCAAATATGCAATAGACCGATACCCTGTAATTTCAATTCGCTTAATTGACATATGGCCGTCCTTTCTGTCAGCATCCACTTGAACACCACTATCTCATTTCTACTCTGCTTCATTTTCACATCATATTTGATATTTTATTTTATCGTAAACGCAAAATAGCGAGTACCTGTTCAAAATCATCCGATGTGAGATAATAGACTTATCACTACAAAGTCCAAATAGTTTAGTACTCAACTTTTTTGACTTTGCTACAGGAGGTGAGTTATGAAATCTCATACAAGTTTAGTTGCACAGCAAACCCGTCTGAGTG
>NZ_QRVX01000042.1:0-21531 GCF_003458885.1 Coprococcus sp. AF21-14LB
CTTCTGCCCTGGTCAGAAAAACTTCCGGCAGGGATTCGCAAAGCTTAAATATCGGTGGCTGCAAAGCAGCCGCCTAAAAATGTCAAGGTACTCGCTATTTTGCGTTTACAAAGAAAGCGGTCATAACAATGCTTTCTCTGGCTCTTGGCGGTATTCTATTTATGATGGCGGCAACATTTATGTCCTCTTTTGATAAGGATAATTATGCAAGGCAAGGTATTTGGAAAGAAGCAGAGTTCCATATTGAGTATTCGGAGGCTGCGATTGAATTGAACGAAAATGGTATGAGTGGAATGCAGGCACAGACACCTATAACAGAACAAATGGTAGAGGATATTTCTGCCATAGATGGGGTGGAAAAAGTAGAAGAACTGAAAAGTTTCGGTGTAAGTTTTGATTTTCCACAACAGGATGAATACGACAATGATGATTATATTTATCCGATGAACAAAGAAGAAACAATGGAAATTGAAAAATACATTGAAGAAGGAACTGCTGATTATGACAAACTGATGTCAGGTGACTATGTCCTTGTTGCAGACAATACAAATGTGCAGGAAATCTATGGTTGGCAGTTTAGTGTTGGAGATACTCTAACACTTCACTATTATGACGGCAGTAAAATGACAGAAAAAGAAGTTACGGTGCTTGGTCTGTTAAATAATCAATATACTTTGGATACCAGCAGTTTAGATGGTTGGTTTGTTATGCCGGAGGAAGCTGTGAAAAAATTTGTTCCATATGAAAGCCTAAATGCCCACCTTCTTATATCGGTTGATGCAGAAAAGGAAAGCACAGTTGGTGCAGCATTAAATGAAATGATTTCTCAAAGGGCAGAGCTATCTTTAGAAGCATACGCCGACAGAAAAGTGGCTTACGCCCAAACAGCAAATACAATATTCGGAACAATCAGCGGTTTGGCGATTTTTATTATGATGTTCAGTATTTTAAGTATGATGAATACGCTGATTACCAATATTGTTACCCGTAAACAGGAGCTTGCAATGCTTGAATCTATCGGTATGTCAAAAGGTCAAATACGAAAGATGCTTTTAGGCGAGAGCCTGCTCTTAGTGTTTGTGGCTGTGGCTGTAACGATGACAATCGGTACGCTGTTAGGATATGCGCTTACACATTTACTTTATAACGGAGGAGCATTTTACATTTCATTCAAATTCCCAACAGTATTTGTCCTTGCATATACCGTTGTACTGATTGCTGTCCCGCTGCTAATTACCATTGTGTCAATGCACAGCTTTTCAAAAGAAGCACTTGTAGAAAGATTAAGAGGAATGGAAAATTGATATGCGAATATACGATACGCATTACAGGAAACCAAGATATTCTAGTGCTTTCGCCCCAAATCATAGGAACGCTGATTGAGAAAATTCGATGCTCAGACACGAAAGAATTGATCATCCCTGCGGATGAATTACTTCCGCAGGGGTATGCGGAATATCTGGAGCGTGTAATGCAGATCAATGATATTGGAAAGAATGCTGGCAGGCAGGATGTATATGATTTGACTGCAAAGCAGATCGGGATGCTGAAGGTGGAACAGCAGAAATGCTTCGACAGAGCAAAAGCAGAAACAACCGATAATGCTGCACAATTTAATCTTGAAACAAACGAAAAATTCTTTTTGCTGACAAAACAATCCGACAGCCGTTTTATATGTGACTATGAGAATGGGGAGAAAATTTTAGTTTCGCTGAAATACTTATAAATACTCCAAAATGGTATGCACCTTGGAAAAAACTAGTCGGATATGAAATGCTGAATAAATATTGCGCTGGAAGATAAAATGACATATCTATTTACAGCGTGAAATGATTTCTTTATAATTAAAACTATGATATAAAAAGCAAATATAAAACTCTCGATACAATATTAAATTTTGTTATGAACACGTATGTATTGATGAATATCTTGAACTTATAGTGTAAGCAGGGAATGTGAAATTGGAGGAGAAAACATGGAAGTAAGAGAACTACTAGATACCTTAATTATTGCAGAAAGATTAAAAGATACAACCAGACATTGTTATACCACAAAAGGAAGACATGAAAGTGTGGCAGAACATAGTTGGATGATGACTGTAATGGCTTTTTTTATGAAGAATGAGTTTCCAGATGCTGATATGAATAAAGTAATTCAGATGTGCATCATTCACGATTTGGGAGAATGCTTTACAGGAGATATTCCTACTTTTATGAAAACAAAAGAGCATGAAGATGCGGAAGAAACTCTGCTTAATGAATGGATTGAATCATTACCCGAAGTTACTCAAGTGGAAATGAGAGCATTATATAAGGAAATGGAAGAAAGAAAATCCATTGAAGCGAAAATATACAAAGCAATAGATAGCTTAGAAGCATTGATTCAACATAATTTTTCTGACATATCGACATGGTCTGAAAATGAATTTACCTTAAACCTAACTTATGCAGATGATAGAGTTAATTTTTCAAAATATTTATCTGACTTGCGAAATGCTATTAGGGAGGATACTCTTACTAAGATTAATAAACAATAGAGAACTCTATGGAGCAGAATGAGAGCTTTGCAAATATGATACGAATCGTAACAGTTGTGCATATGAATTTGAATAAATGGATGGGCAGTCTGATCTTATGATTGACTGCTTTTTTCTTGCCCCAAATTTCAGATTGGAGTAATGAAATGGTGTCTGTTAGAGCTGTTCAATAAGATTATCGGTACATAAAATTTTATTGTAGGGCCGATATGAGAATGCTATAATGTGGATATGAAAAAACGATAAACGGTAATTTTAAAAGGGGGAATAAAAAAGTGGCAGTTTCCAATATAAATACAATTATCAATAATGATATTCAAAAAGTTTGGAACATTGTTTTAGCTGTTGATAAATATAACTTATGGCGAAGCGATTTGAGCAAAACAGAAATAATAAATGACAAACAATTTATTGAATACACAAAAAATGGATATGCTACTACATTTACCGTTACCGTTGTAGAACCATATAAACGCTGGGAATTTGATATGGATAATAGCAACATGAAAGGTCACTGGGTTGGTATTTTTGCGGGCAAAGGGAATGAAACACAAATAGACTTTACAGAAAATGTGATACCTAAAAAGTGGTTTATGAAACCTTTTGTAAAAACCTATTTGAAAAAACAACAAAAGCAATTTGTGCTGGACTTAAAGAAAGCATTGGAATAATAAAATTTAAGAGTGGAGATTTAGAAATGGCTTCAAGTAAAGATTATTTACACTTTGTTTTAGAACAATTATCAGAATTACAAGAAATAACATATCGTGCAATGATGGGAGAATTTATTATCTATTATCGTGGAAAAATCGTTGGCGGTATATATGATGATAAGTTGTTGGTAAAACCAACAACTTCTGCGATTTCTTATATGCCGACAGTTACTTACGAAATTCCATACCCAAATGCCAAAGAAATGTTATTAGTGGAAGAAATTGATAATAAAGATTTTCTGACGGGGTTGTTTAATGTAATATATGATGAACTACCAATGCCAAAACCTAAAAATAAACAACTTACGTTTTAGTCCTGCAATCGAAACTATTGTGATTTATCTTTGTGACAAAATGCAATGAATTTTTATAATGGTTTTCTATAATAAGTTTACTGGCAATGTATAAAAATATAAAGACCAACCAGGATAGAATTACATAGTGATGAATTTCATAATGAGATTCCATATTAGAGACTTGATAGCAGTAAGAGAGTAGTGAAAACTTTCTTACTGCTATTTTATGCTTGCAAATGACTATTTGACTATATAAAGTAGATTTGGATTGAGGCTTGAAGTTACTTTTGTGAAAATTTTTATGGATCCAAACCAGAAGTTAGTTCTGCATTCAATTTTTGCAAAATTCTTTATGATTTCTCCGCACAGTTGGATTGAAAATTTCGTTATACATCATAGAAGGAGGGAAAAACATGGAGTTGGAAGAAATGTATGACCGGCTTTATCGGTATTGCTATTTTCATACAGGCAGAAAAGAATTGGCAGAAGATTTAACACAGGAAACTTTTCTGCGTTTTTTTCACAGGAATCCTTCTTTGCATCCGGAAAAACAGATAGCTTATCTCTATACCATTGCAAAAAATCTTTGTATAGATGTTTATCGGAAAAAAGAGGAATTACAGGAAGAAGTGGAACACAAAGTAAAAGAACATGTCTGGCCTTTGGAACAGGCAGAACTTTCTCTGGATTTAAAACAGGCTATTCTTCAGATGGACAGGCAGACTCAGGAACTGCTTTTGCTGCGCTATGTGGATGGGTTGAGTCCAGGAGAAGTGGGTAAAGTGCTAGAATTATCCAGATTTGCAGTATATCGAAGAGAAAAGGAAGCATTGAGAAGATTGAGAGAATATTTTTGTGTTGGAAATGAGGTGTGAAGATGAAAAAAAATCAGGATATATTAAAAACAGAACTGGAAAACTTATATTCTCCTCCGGTACCTGAAAGAAAGGAGGAATTTTTGCAGAACTTTTCTTATCCACAGATTTCTTTTGGGGAATTTTTGCGGATTCAGTTTTTCTATATTGGAAAACTGGTTTGGGCAGGATATATCATTTTGTTTTTTACAGGTTTTTTTCTGGGAAAATTCCTTATGGATAAAGGCTTTTCCAGGGGAATGATGGCGGCTTTTTGTGCAGTACTCCCATTTATGGTGGCACTTCTGGCTAGTGAGATTTCAAAATCAGTACGCTTCGGGATGCAGGAACTGGAAATGAGTGCAAGGCATCGTCTGGAACAGGTGATGCTGGCAAGATTGTTTCTTTTGTCCGGTGCAGCAACTCTTCTAGTCATTTGCGGGTGTATTCTCATTTCCCGGAATTCTGTAGTTGATGTGATTCCCTGTCTCTTTTATTTGACAGTTCCATTACTTTTTAATTCCGTTTCTTCTCTTTGGATTTGCAGACGAATCCCTTCTCTGGAGCTTCGGGATGTAAGTCTTGGGATGGGAGTGGCGATGGCAGGTGTTCACATTTTTTCTATAGAGAGAATGGATTGGATGTACGAAAAGGCGTATTTGGTTTTCTGGATGGGAATGTTAGTGATTTTGGCAGTGATACTGGAAAGGCAAATAAAACAATATAGAAAAAATCTGGAGGTATGTGTATGGAATTGAAAATTTCCCGTGTGACAAAACAGTTTTCTGCAAAAATTGCAGTAGACAAGGTGTCTCTGCAAATGCAACCTGGGGTTTACGGACTTCTGGGAGCGAATGGGGCAGGAAAAACCACACTTTTACGCATGATTTGCGGTGTGTTAAGCCCTGACAGTGGTGAAATTTCTTTGGACCGGTTTTCTGTAAAAGAAGAGGAATATAGAAATTGTCTTGGGTACCTGCCACAGGAATTTGGGTATTATCCTAATTTTACAGCCTGGGATTTTATGATGTATATGGCAGCACTAAAGGGGATTCCCAGAAACAAGGCAAAGGTAAGAATTGAGAAATTGCTGGAAGCAGTGAATTTAAAGGGTTCGGAAAAGAAGAAAATAGCAGTTTTCTCCGGAGGAATGAAGCAAAGGCTTGGAATTGCACAGGCACTTCTAAATAATCCGAAGCTTCTGGTTTTAGATGAGCCTACTGCAGGTCTGGATCCAAAAGAAAGGGTAAAATTCCGCAACATGATCTCCCGCCTGGGTCAAGACAGGATTGTAATCTTGTCGACGCATATTGTTTCGGACATTGAGTATATTGCTGATGAGATTTTATTGATGAAAGAAGGTACTATTCTTCAGAAAGGAAGTTTGCCGGATATTCTGGAACCGATTCAGGGAAAGGTCTGGGAATGTAAGGTGAACCCTGCCTGGGAGACGCAGATACTGGAGCAATATGCGGTGGTGAATATGAGAGAGGGCGCTGAGGGTGCATTTTTACGGGTTGTAGGTGAACAAAGGCCCTCTGCAGATGCTGTGAGCGTGGAGGCTGCTTTGGAAGATTTGTATCTTTACTATTTCAAAGGAGAAGGAGGAGAATAGAAGATGAGGGAGTTGGTTTTCTTTGAGTATAAGAAGATGTTTAAGCGAAAATCTGTCTGGATTAGTATTTTTGCCATGTTGTTTGTGGTACTTCTGTGTTCTAATCTTTCTCTGTTCGGCAGTGTTTATGTAGATGACCATAAGGTGATGAGCCATTTGGAAGAAATTCAAATCAGGCGTGAAGGCGGAGAAAAGTTAAACGGAACTGTGCTGAAAGAGGAATTCTTAGAGGAGCATGCACAGGAGTATAAGTCTTATTTAAAAGACAGAGAGAACGGTAAAATTACCTGGGAGAATTATAAAACAGCACAAAGGGAGTTTGCCTCGGCACAACGTCTTTCCTGGTGGATGGAAAGCCTCGCACCTGAATTTCAGGGAGAAATCCCAGCGGATAAATTTTATGCCGCAAGAGAGAAGAACATGGAGAAGGCTTGGAAAGCAGCAGGGCTTGATTCTGGTGCAATTCAGGAGCATAGAGAGCAGAATCAGAAAATCGTCATACCATTTACCTATTCTTATTGTGAGAGCTATGAAAAATTTTCTGTGCATTGGATGTCTAATATGATTGTTTTAGCCATGTCGGTGGCAGTTTGTGTAGCACCGGTTTTCGCAGAGGAATACAGTACAGGTATGGATATGCTTCAGCGTTCTTCCAGGAAGGGGCATGGAAGTCTGGTGGCAGCGAAGCTGATTACAGGATTTTCTTTTACCTTCTTTCTTGGGGCGATTACTTTTGGCCTCAGCCTGGCAATGGAGATTCTTATTTATGGTGCGGGAAGTCTTAGTGCACCTATGCAGGTGATAGACACGCTTTTGCTTAGCAGTTATCCTTTTACCATAGGAGAGATGCTGTTGCTGTTATTCTTTGCCAGTGAGATTTCCCTGCTTGTTCTGGCGGCTGTGGTGATGTTTTGTTCTGCCAGAATGAACAGTGCTTTTGGGCCTGTTCTGGTGGGAGTTTTGTTAAGTTTATTATCTGTGGTAAAAGAAATGATTCCATCCTGGATGATAACCTTGCGGAGAATCGCATCTTTACTCCCGGGGCCTTTTGCAAGTTGGGAAAGTTTGTTTTATGAGAGATTTTGGAAGCTGGGCGGAATGTATCTGAAAAGCTATGAGTATGTGCCGGTGATTTATAGCGTGGTAATTTTGCTGTTGTGTGTATTTGCTTACAGAGGGTTTGTGAGAGGGAAAAGATAAGTAAACTAATTTATAGACAAAAGTAGTTGTATCTTTCTGCTATTTTATACTTGTAAATGGCTGTTTGACTATAAAAAGTAGATTTGGATTGAAGCTACTTTTGCAATTTCATACAATAGAAGTCAGTTTTACAATTAACTTATAAGAAATTTTATGAAAAATTTCGGAAATGATGTAATATTTTAGGTAATTGCTGTGTCTAAGAAGTGAAGGAGGGAAATAGGATGCCGGCAGAGCAAGAAATAGAGCGAATGATAACAGAATATGGCGATGCAGTACTGCGGATGTGCTACCTCTATTTGAAGGATTATCACTTGGCAGAAGATGCAGCACAGGAAACCTTCATAAAAGCACTGAAACATTATGACAGTTTTCACCAGAAATCCAGTGAAAAGACATGGCTTACAAAGATTGCCATTAACTGCTGCAAAAATATCATGCGGATGAACTGGTTCCGGCTAGGGCGCTGGAAACTGGAAGAAAATATGCAGACTGTTGTTGCTGATCCCATAGAGAATGTGTTGGAAAGGGATAGTATAACCAGAGCTATTCAAAGTATGGAAGTTCAGGACAGAGAAGTAATTATTTTATATTACTATCAGGAACTGTCCATGAAAGAAATTGCACAGGTGATTGGAAAATCAGAAAATCTAACAATACAACGTGTAAACCGAGCCCGAAAAAAGCTCAGGAAAATTTTGATGGAGGCAGGTTATGGATTGTAAAGAAATGAAACAAAAAATAGACACAGAACTTTATACGATTGTGTTTACAGATCGTATGAAGAAAACCGTTTTAGGAAATTCGAAGAAACGGATGTCTCATTCGATGCTGCGGTATGCGGCTATCATTGCACTTACTTTTTTGATTGGCGGAACTACTGCGTTTGCAGGTTATTATTTTTTGAATAAAGTAAACGTGAATGCAACCACCCTTCCGGAGCTGGATGAGATGAAGATTGTAAAAATGGCGCCTCTTAATGCAGAGGTAGATCAATATGGGCATATTCACAAAGATTTTTCTGATTACGCTATGCTGCAGTCTAATCTTGGGATTGATCTGCTAGAGAGCAAGTACGCAACAGATCAGTCGTATCTGCAAGGGAGTATGGAAACTGACCGGAAAGATTATGCGATTATAAAAATGGAGAATTATATCATAGGAGATACAAATAACTATATCTATCTGGAAGAGGAAGAACGGTATCAGTACGAACATGGAGAAGCGTATTATTCTCCGATATCGCTGTCAATGGATTTGGTTTTAAGCCAGAAACAGTTGGATCAAGGATGGGATACAGATTATTTGGGATTTTATGAGTATGTGGAAAACTATACATCTAAACAGGGATATAAGGTAAATCTTATTCAGGATACAACGGGAAAGCATATGTCCGAAGATTACATCTCAGAAAAATGTGCGGTTTTTGTTGCAGATGGTATTCGATATACTTTGTGTGGACGCACCTCTATAGAGATGATCAAAGAGATTGTGGATAGTATGGAATAGAAAAGTCATTTTATTGATAACATTTCTTATAGGATAATCCAATAAGAAAAAGGATCTGAGAAAGGAATTGTTCTTTCAATTAGAAAACTTATGGAAACAATGGGGAGGTCGGTAGAACAGGCAATGGAAGGTCTGAAAATTCCTGAAGAAGAAAAGCGTAAATATTTAGATGAATTAAAAAAATGTAAGAGTACAAAGTATATAAATTTTGAAAATAGAGGTGAGCAGCACTGTTGTTGTTCACCTTATTGCATAATGCTACGGAAAAAGCAAAGCTTCCGCAAATGGCTTACAGAAATCAAATACTTCCTTTGAATATGGGAAGATATGTCACAATCATTGACACAATTCCTAATGCTTAGTATAATTTAAACGGCTTTTCATATTTATGCTGGGTGAATATGGAAGCCACCAAATAAATAGTGAATTACAACCAAACTATGAATGGGAAATATTATTTAGATTATACAAAAAAATATGGAGGTTTTCATGAGAAAACTAGCTTTAAATGACGAAATACTACTAAAAATCGAGAAGCCGGCCCGTTATATCGGGAACGAAGTGAACTCGGTGATGAAAGACAAGGAGAACGTAGACGTACGCTTCGCTATGTGTTTTCCGGATGTGTATGAAATTGGCATGTCTCATTTAGGAATCCAGATTCTCTATGATATGTTAAATCGCCGGGATGATATCTGGTGCGAACGTGTCTACTCCCCATGGATTGACCTTGACAAAGTAATGCGCGAGGAGCAGATTCCACTTTTTGCACTGGAATCCCAAGATCCGATCAAAGACTTTGATTTTCTAGGTATTACAATTCAGTATGAAATGTGTTATACCAATATTTTGCAGGTGCTTGATTTAAGTCAGATTCCGCTTCTGGCAAAAGACAGAACAGAAGCGCATCCAATTGTGATTGGCGGCGGGCCGTGTGTCTCTAATCCGGAGCCAATTGCAGACTTTTTTGATCTTTTCTATATTGGAGAAGGAGAGACCGTTTATTTTGAATTGATTGATCTTTATAAAGAATATAAAAAGGCGGGACGTTCCAGAAAAGAATTTTTGGAAGCTGCAGCTACCGTGGAAGGAATCTATGTTCCTTCTCTTTATGATGTTGTTTATAAAGAAGATGGCACGATTGAATCTTTTGTTCCAAATCATCCTAATGCACAGCCGATTATTAAAAAGCAAATGGTATTGGATGTGACAAATACATACTATCCGGAAAAACCGGTTGTACCATTTATTAAGGTAACTCAGGACCGTGTCGTATTGGAGATCCAGCGTGGCTGTATCCGTGGGTGCCGTTTCTGCCAGGCAGGAATGCTCTATCGTCCAACGCGCGAACGTAATCTTGAAATGTTAAAAGAATATGCAGTAAAAATGTTGGAAAACACCGGTCATGAGGAAATTTCCCTTAGTTCCCTTAGCTCCAGTGATTACTCAAAACTTCCGGAGCTTGTTAATTTCCTGATTGATGTATGTGAGAAAAAGAAAATTAACATTTCACTTCCGTCTCTTCGGATCGATGCGTTCTCACTTGACGTTATGAAAAAAGTTCAGGATGTGAAGAAAAGCAGTCTGACGTTTGCTCCGGAAGCAGGCTCCCAGCGTATGCGCGATGTTATTAATAAAGGCTTAACCGAAGAAGTCATTTTAGATGGCGCCGGACAAGCCTTCGAAGCCGGATGGTCAAAAGTCAAACTCTATTTTATGCTTGGTCTTCCGACAGAGACAGAAGAAGATATGAAAGATATTGCCCGCCTGGCAGATAAAGTAGCAAGACGCTATTATGAAATTCCAAAAGACCAGAGAAATGGAAAATGTCAGATTACTGCAAGTACTTCATTTTTTATTCCAAAACCGTTTACGCCATTCCAGTGGGCAACGATGTGCCGTAAAGAAGATTATCTTCACAAAGCGCATGTAGTAAATCATGAAATGAAAGAACAGTTAAATCACAAGAGCTTAAAATACAACTGGCATGAGGCGGATGTCACTGTACTGGAAGGCGTATTTGCAAGAGGTGACCGGCGTGTTGGAAAAGCCCTTTTAGAAGCTTATCGTCTCGGATGTATTTATGATTCCTGGAGCGAGACATTCCGCAATGATCTTTGGCTGCAGGCGTTTGAGAATACCGGGATTGATATGGAATTCTACACAATGCGGGAACGCGATCTGGATGAAATTCTTCCATGGGATTTTATCGATGCCGGCGTTACAAAAGCATTTTTAAAACGTGAATGGAACCGTGCCATGAATGGAGAAGTGACTCCAAACTGTCGTGAGCAATGTCAGGGCTGCGGTGCATTGAAATATCAGGGAGGTGTCTGCATTGAAAGTAAGAATTAAATTTCGGAAAAACGGAGTGATGAAATTTATCGGACATCTGGATGTGATGCGTTATTTTCAGAAGGTAATGCGCCGTGCAGATATTCCGATTGCATTTACAGGCGGATTTAGTCCGCATATGATTATGTCATTTGCCAATCCCCTTGGCGTTGGTTTGACCAGTGATGGTGAGTATTTTGATATAGAGCTGACAGAACCTATTTCTTCCGCAGAAGCGATACGCCGCATGAATGCGACAATGGTGGAAGGAATGGAAGTGGTTAGTTTTGTTGAAATTCCTGATGAAAAAAAGAGTACGGGAATGGCGATCGTAGAAGCGGCAGATTATTTATCAAGACCCGTGAAAGGAACGCTTCCGGATAACTGGGAAGAAACATTATCAAGCTTTTTTGCCGAATCAGAGATTGTTGTCCGAAAAAAAACAAAGAAAAGTGAACAGGAAGTAAATATACGGCCAATGATCTATCAATTAGAAGTCCGCAACAATGAAATCTTCATGCAGGTTGCCACAGGAAGCCGTGAAAATCTGAAACCATCTACTGTTTTAGAGGCCTTTTTACAGTATCTTGGACTCGATGCAGATAGCGTGGATTTTGCGCATCATCGTTTGGAAGTGTATGCTGCGCTGGAAGAAGATGAGCAACGCAGATTTGTACCACTTGATGCGCTCGGCCATGAAATTGAATAGAAAGTAGAGAAAAAACATGGAACGAAAACTTATTTTGTGCCGGATCAATCATAATATTGTTTCGTCTGTTTTAGAGAATGGAAAGATTGTTGAACTCCATGTAGAAAAACCGGACAACAGGCAGTTTCATGTCGGTGACATTTACATAGGTAAAGTAAAAAATATTGTAAAGAATATTCAGGCTGCATTTATTGAAATACAACCCGGTGTAGAATGCTATTATCAGATGAACGATAATCCCTCTCCGATTTTTACGAAGAAAATCGGAAAAAACCGCTTTGTATCGGCGATGAACTGCTTGTACAGATTGAGCGTGAAGCAGTGAAAACAAAAGTCCCAACGGTAACATCAAATTTGAGCCTGACCGGAAAATATATTGTGCTGACGCATGGAAATACCCAAATCGGTGTTTCTTCAAAGTTTCCGAAAGAACAGCGAACGCTATGGAAGGAAGCACTGGCTGATTATGCTAATTCCTCCTACGGGTTTATTGTCAGGACCAATGCTGCACAGTTATCGCTGGCTGAATTGAAAGCTGAAATCGATAAACAGATTGCGGCGTATGAGCAGTTGAAATTGCTGGCACAATCCCGCACATGTTTTTCATGTATGAAACAGGCGCCAAGAGAATATTTGGCTGCTTTGAAAAATATTTACCAGGACGGTCTCCAGGAAATTCTCGTAGAAGACGCACAATTATTTGATGAGGTTTTCCAATTTCTGAAGGAAGAACAGCAAGAAGATACAAAGAAACTTATTCGCTATGAAGATTCCTTGCTCCCACTTCACAAGTTATATTCCGTTGAACATGTACTTGAAGAAGCACTGGCGGAACGCGTTTGGATGAAATCAGGTGCTTATCTCGTTATTCAGCCGACAGAAGCCTTAACTGTGATTGATGTTAATTCCGGGAAATGTGTCTTAAAGAAGAATGATCCTGATGCCTTTTACAAAATAAATCGGGAAGCTGCCGCAGAAGCTGCACGGCAGATCCGACTCCGCAATTTGTCCGGAATTATTTTGATTGATTTCATTAATATGGAAGCGTCAGAAGAACAGCAGGAACTCTTATCATTTTTAAAGAATCAGCTTCAAACAGATCCGATACGGACAGATGTTATTGATATAACAAAGCTGCAACTTGTGGAAGTAACAAGACGTAAAGTACGAAAACCACTCCATGAAGTATGTCAAAAGCGAAGGAGTTAATACATGGGTAAGAAAGAGTTAAAAACAAATGCAATGCGAATTCTGGAAAAACTGAAAATCCCTTTTACTTATGAGACTTATGAATGTGATGAATTTACAGATGGAATCCAGACGGCAGACAAATTAGGGCTTCCACATGAACAGGTTTTCAAAACGCTTGTCACCGTCGGCAAAAGCAAAGGTTATTATGTGTTTGTGATTCCGATTGAAAAAGAATTAGATATGAAAAAGGCAGCGGCTTCTGTAAAAGAAAAATCTATGGAACTGCTCCACTTGAGTGAGCTGACGAAAGTAACCGGATATGTTCGCGGGGGATGTACTTCCATTGGGATGAAAAAGAAATTCCCGACCGTGATCCAGGAAGACGCAAAAGAGCAGGAGCATATTTTTGTAAGCGGCGGAAAGATTGGTATGCAGATTTGTCTTGCTCCGGAAGATCTCAAAAGAGCTGCAGATGCGATTTTTGCTGATGTGGTAAGGGAGGAACAGATTGATGAACACAGTTATTTTTGATCTCGGAAAGGTACTTGTAGAATATGACTGGAAACATTTGATGGATCGTTTCGGATTTGATGAAAAAACTTATCAGAAGGTAGCTGAGGCAATTTTTTTGAGCGATACATGGCAGCAGGGAGACGCAGGTGTTTATGATGAAACAACATGGCTTGAGGCATTCATTGAAAATGCGCCTGACTGCGAAGCACAAATCCGTCAAGTATATGGACATCTGTCCGGTTGTGTCTGGAAATATACGTATACAGATGAACTGATTGCATATTACCGCTCGAAAGGCTTTCGCATTTACTATCTATCAAATTACTCAGAATATCTGCGGAATGCATCGAAGGATGTTCTTTCCTTTTTAGAACAATTTGATGGCGGAGTGTTTTCTTATGAAGAAAAATGTATAAAGCCGGAAGAAAAGATTTACAAAATCCTGTTAGAGCGTTATGATATAAAACCAGAGGATGCTCTATTTTATGATGACCGGGATGAAAACACAGCGAAGGCCCGGGAACTTGGTATTTGTGGTATTACATGGGTGCCTGGAATGGAGAAGACTATTTTAAAAGAAACGACATAGGAAAACGAAAGATACATGAGGAGGAACTCTTTTAGATGCAGAAAGTAGTAAAATTCGGTGGAAGCTCTCTTGCAAGTGCAAAACAATTCAAAAAAGTAAAAAAAATCATTTTGGAAGATCCTGCACGCAAATACGTAGTGCCGTCAGCTCCGGGCAAACGCCATAATCGTGATATAAAAGTGACCGATATGCTGTACAGCTGCTATAAAAAAGCAGAAGATGGAGAATATTTTCTTGATACACTGGAAGCAATTCAGGAACGTTATGAAAAAATCATTGAAGGACTGGAGCTTTCCTTATCATTAGAAGAAGAATTTAAAGAAATTCAGAAACAGTTTGAAGCAAAGGCCGGAAGCGCCTATGCCGCATCCAGAGGTGAATATTTAAACGGTATTATTATGTCAGCTTATTTGGAAATGCCGTTTATTGATGCAGCTGAAGTCATCTTTTTTGATGAAAATGGAAATTTTGATGATGCGCGTACAGATATGCAGCTCAAGAAACGCCTTTCTCAGGAACCTACTGCTGTAATTCCTGGATTTTACGGTGCAAAACCGGATGGAACCATCCAAACATTTTCCAGAGGAGGCTCTGATATTACCGGATCGCTTGTGGCAAAGGCAATTGATGCAGATCTCTATGAGAACTGGACAGATGTATCCGGATTCATGGTAACTGATCCAAGAATTATTAAAAACCCGGAAATGATTGAGACGATTACTTACCGTGAACTTCGGGAATTGTCTTATATGGGGGCAACTGTGCTTCATGAGGAAGCAATCTTTCCGGTCAGAAAAGTAGGAATTCCAATCAATATCCGTAATACAAACAATCCGGAAGAACCGGGGACTTACATTGTAGAAAGTACATGTAAAAAACCAAAATACACAATTACCGGGATTGCAGGAAAAGAAGGCTTTGTTTCTGTTCATATAGAAAAAGCTATGATGAATGCTGAAATTGGTTATGGAAGAAAGGTCCTGCAAGTATTTGAAGATCACGGGATTGCTTTTGAACATATGCCTTCCGGCATTGATACTATGACTGTCTATGTACGTCAGGAAGACTTTGAGCCATATGAACAACAGGTCGTAGCAGGGATTCAGCGGGCGGTAGGTCCGGATCTGATTGAATTGGAATCGGATCTGGCGTTGATCGCAGTAGTAGGACGAGGAATGCGCTCTGCAAGAGGAACTGCCGGAAGAATCTTCTCAGCTCTCGCACATGCAAATGTCGAGGTAAAAATGATTGACCAGGGCTCCAGCGGATTAAATGTGATCATAGGTGTAAAATCATGTGATTTTGCCCCGGCGATCAAAGCAATTTATGATATTTTCGTGACAACACAGCTGTAATTGACAATCAGGAAGGAAATTATTATGAATATTTTATTTTTTCTGAAACCAAAAGCAGAAGTAGCAGTGATTTATTCCGATTACACCTTACGTCAGGTTTTAGAAACAATGGAGTATCATCGGTACAGCTCAATTCCGATGATCAGCAGAGCGGGAAAATATGTAGGAAGTATTACCGAAGGTGATCTGCTCTGGTATATTAAAGAACTCTCGAATCTAAATCTGAAAGAAGCAGAACGGATTTCTGTATCAGATATCCGAAGAAAGAGAGATTATGAATGTGTCAGTATCCTTGCTGACGTAGAAGATTTGTTTGGAAAAGCAATGTCTCAGAACTTCGTTCCTGTCGTAGATGATCAGGAAAACTTTATCGGAATTGTAACAAGAAGTGATATTATGAGTTACTGTTTCGAAAAATTAAAAAAATGTATTGACGAATAAATAAGTCAATGCTATAATACAGAGGTATGCCGCACAGTGGGGTTTCAAAGTGCTGCATTGCAGCCGCCGAAACTGGCGAGTAATGATAATAGGAGGTGCCATATGTACGCAATTATAGCAACAGGTGGTAAACAGTACAAAGTAGCTGAAGGCGATATCATTAGAGTAGAGAAACTTGGTGTAGAAGCTGGTACAGCTTACACATTTGACCAGGTTCTTGCAGTAAGTGACAACGAATTAAAAGTTGGAACTCCAACAGTTGCAGGAGCAACAGTTGAAGCATCTGTAATCGGTGACGGAAAAGCTAAAAAAGTTATCGTTTACAAATATAAGAGAAAAACTGGCTACCATAAGAAAAATGGTCATAGACAGCAGTACACAGAAGTTAAGATTGAAAAGATCAATGCTTAATAACTGACTATGATTCAGGTAACAATTTATAAGAATGAATTTAATGAGTTTGTAGGATTTCAGACATTGGGACATGCCGGATATGCAGATTCCGGTGAAGATATTGTCTGTGCTGCAGCGTCCATCTTAGTGATTAATACGATGAATGCGATTGAAGCATTTACTTCTGATGATTTCACTTGTGACTCGGAAGAAGAGAGCGGAATGATTCACTATAAGCTGTCGGCACGGCCTACAAAAGAAGCTGACTTATTATTGAGAACCATGATTCTTGGTTTACAGGACATGGAAGATGATGAGCATTATGGACGATATATTGATATAATTTACAAGGAGGTGTAACGACCATGATGAAATTGAACCTTCAATTTTTCGCTCACAAAAAAGGAGTTGGTTCTACAAAGAACGGTAGAGACTCTGAATCAAAAAGATTAGGTGCTAAAAGAGCTGACGGACAGTTTGTTAAAGCTGGTAACATCCTTTACAGACAGCGTGGAACAAAAATCCATCCAGGACTGAACGTAGGACGCGGTGGAGACGATACATTATTCGCTCTTGTAGACGGTGTTGTTAGATTTGAGAGAAAAGGTAGAGACAAAAAACAGGTTTCTATCTACCCAGTAACAGCTGAATAAAATGCATAATCACAGGCTTCAAATCTTTTGGTTTGAGGCCTCGTTTTTTAAGGAGAGAACTATGTTTGCAGACAGAGCTAAAATCTATATCCGTTCAGGAAAAGGCGGCGACGGACATGTCAGCTTTCGAAGAGAACTGTATGTTCCGAATGGCGGACCGGACGGCGGCGATGGCGGAAGAGGCGGCGATATTATTTTTGAAGTAGATGAAGGTCTAAATACACTGTATGATTTCCGTCATAAAACAAAATTCACAGCAAAAAATGGAGAAGAAGGCGGAAAAAGACGCTGTCATGGAAAGAACGCTCAGGATTTGATCCTGAAAGTACCGGAAGGAACAATTATTAAAGAAGCAGAATCTGGAAAAGTGATTGCGGATATGTCCGGCGAGAACAAACGTCAGGTGATCTTAAAGGGCGGCAAGGGTGGACTTGGCAACATGCATTTTGCCACTTCTACAATGCAGGTGCCAAAGTATGCACAGCCGGGCCAGCCAGCTCAGGAACTTTGGGTGATGTTGGAACTAAAAGTTATCGCAGATGTAGGGCTTGTCGGATTTCCAAATGTAGGAAAGTCTACATTACTTTCAAGAGTTACAAATGCGAACCCAAAGATTGCTAACTATCATTTCACTACAATCAATCCAAATCTTGGTGTCGTAGACTTGCCGAATGGTGACGGTTTTGTTATGGCAGATATTCCCGGACTGATTGAAGGTGCTTCCGAAGGACTTGGACTCGGACATGAGTTTCTGCGTCATATAGAACGTACTAAAATGATGATTCATGTGGTAGATGCCGCCGGCACAGAAGGTCGTGATCCGGTGGAAGATATTTATAAGATCAATGCGGAATTAAAATCTTATAATCCTGAAATCGCATCCCGTCCACAGGTAATTGCTGCCAATAAATCTGATTTAATTTACACAGAAGATGAAGACCCGGTGGAACGAATCCGAAAAGAATTTGAATCTCAGGGAATAAAAGTATTTAAGATTTCAGGGGTATCCGGTGAAGGGATCAATGAACTTCTTTATTATGTAGCAGAACAATTAAAGACAATGGATCAGAAACCGATCACTTTTGAACAGGAATTCTTCCCGGGAGATGAACTGATCCACGAAAATCTTCCATATACAGTAGAAGTTGTAGATGGCATGTATGTTGTTGAAGGACCAAAAATTGAAAAAATGCTAGGTTATACAAATCTGGATTCTGAAAAAGGCTTCCTGTTCTTCCAAAAATTCCTAAAGAATACAGGAATTCTTGCTGATCTTGAGAAAGCCGGAATTCAGGAAGGTGACACTGTAAAAATGTATGGACTTCAGTTTGATTATTATAAAGAATAACAGAAGGAGAAACGATTATGACAACAAAGCAGAGAGCTTACTTAAAAAGCCTTGCAATGACAATGGATCCAATTCTGCAGATTGGTAAATCGAGCATTACACCGGAGCTTACCACAGCAATTGCAGAAGCTTTAGAAGCGCGTGAATTGATTAAGATCAACGTGCTTCAGAATTGTGCTGATGATCCAAAAGAATTAGCACAGATTCTCGGAGAACGTACACGTTCTCAAGTTGTGCAGGTAATTGGCAAGAAAATTGTCCTGTACAAAGAGGGAAAAGACGACAAAAAGAAAATCGTATTACCATAAAAGAAAGGAATCCTGCGCAGACATTTTGTTTTGCGCAGGATTTTGGAATCATTATGAAAATCGGTATTATGGGAGGCACGTTTGATCCTATTCACAATGGCCATCTCGCATTAGCGCGATGTGCACTGACACAATTTCATCTTGATAAAATCTGGTTTCTTCCAAATGGAAGACCGCCTCATAAACTCGGTCAGGATGCGGATATGCGTCTGGCACATCGACTTAAAATGATAGAACTCGCAATTTCCGGAGAACCGGATTTTGAACTTTGCACCTATGAGGCAAAGAGAAAAGACGTTTCTTATTCTTATGATACAATGGAAACATTTCGGAAATATTGGCCGGAACACACTTTCTATTTTATTGTAGGTGCAGATTCTGTACTCACGCTGGAACAATGGAAACATCCGGAGCGTCTTGCAAAAACATGTACTTTTCTTGCTGCCTGTCGAGATGATGTTGATAATGAAAAAATGGATCTAGAGATCAAACGACTGGAAAGACTTTATCAAACAAAGATTTTAATGTTAAAAATGCCCGTATTTCCAGTTTCCTCAAGTGAAATACGTCAAGAACTCGCATCCGGAAGTTTGGAGCATGGCCGCCTCCCGGAATGTGTATGGAATTATATTAAAGAAAAACATTTATATGAAGGTGATAAGAAATGGATCAGATAGCTCTCACAAAACTGCGCAAAAAAGTGAAAGAGCATTTGGATAAAGAACGCTATCAGCATACGCTCGGAGTTATGTATACAGCAGCTTCACTGGCTATGTGCCATGGAGCAGACCTCAGTCAGGCTATGTATGCCGGACTTCTTCATGACTGTGCTAAATGCATCCCAAATGATCAAAAATTAAATCTTTGTCGGAAATTTCAGCTGAATGTATCTGAAATCGAAGAAAGGAACCCAGGACTTCTTCACGCAAAACTGGGTGCTGCATTGACATGGAATAAATACGGCATAAAAGACGAACAGATCTGTCATTCCATTGAAGTTCACACGACCGGATGTCCGGAGATGAATCTGCTTGATCAGATTATTTATATTGCAGATTATATAGAACCGGGAAGATGTGAAGCGCCGCGCCTTGATCATATCCGAAAACTAGCCTATCAGGATCTTGATTTATGTATGTACTATATTTTGGAAGATTCCCTTTCTTATATCCGTCTGCGAGGTTTTCCTATGGACCCGATGACAGAACAGACGTATCAATATTATAAAACAATCATTCAAAACCGTTAAAGGAGGAACTATTTATGGTTAATTCAAGAGAAATGGCGCGTATTGCATGCAAAGCGCTGGAAGAGAAAAAAGGCGAAGATATCTGTGTAATCGATATCTCAAAAGTGTCTGTACTTGCAGATTATTTTATTATCGCTAATGGTACAAACTCGAATCAGGTAAACGCACTGGTAGATTCTGTTGAAGAAGAACTCCACAAAGTTGGATGTGAAGCAAGACAGCGTGAAGGTTATGGCGCTGGAAATTGGGTATTACTTGATTACGCAGACATTATCGTGCATGTATTCGATAAAGAAAATCGTTTATTCTATGATCTGGAACGTATCTGGAAAGATGGACAGCGGATTGAATTAAATACTCTGTAAAAGCGGGGAGAACAATTTATATGCAATATACCATTCCCCACTATTATAAACAATTTCGCTGTATTGCTGATAAATGTCCGGATACTTGTTGTGCCGGCTGGCAGATTATGATTGATAATCGTTCTTTGAAAAAATACAGCAAGGTCAAGGGTGGTTTCGGGAATCGTCTTCAGAATGGTATCGATTGGAAAGCACATGCATTTCTTCAGCAGGGAGGACGCTGTGAATTTCTAAATGAAGACAATCTTTGCGATATTTATAAAGAGTGCGGGGCAAACATGCTTTGCAGAACTTGTCGGAACTATCCAAGACATACGGAAGAATTTGAGGGATTGCGCGAAATTTCCCTTTCCCTGTCTTGTCCGGAAGCTGCCAGAATCATTCTGGGAGAAAAAGAACCTGTTCGTTTTCTTACAAAGGAAGATTCCCGCGAAGAAACTTATGAATATTTTGATTTCTTCCTTTTTACTAAATTGTCTGATACGCGAGAGCTGATCTTTCAGATTTTACAAGACCGCAATCTGCAAATGTCGGTTCGCATGGCAATTGTAGCAGCGTTGGCTCACGATATTCAGATTCGAATTGATAAAAACAGTCTTTTCGAAATTGATGATATACTGGACCGATATCGCTCTGATCGGATGATTCCATTTTTCGAAACAGCTCTCAAATCATATAGCAATCGTGAAAAAGAACGTTATAAAATTCTGCAGCAAATGGGTGCCGTCCTCGATGAACTGGAAGTGCTGCGTCCGGAATGGCAGGTGCTCTTAAAAGACATCCGAAATGAACTCTACCAAAATGATATGGAACACTACCTTCGTTCTCGTGCAGAATTTTTGAGCACATTTGAGTCTCTTGAAGTTTATTCTGAACAACTGATGATATTCTGGTGTTTTACCTATTTCTGTGGAGCAGTTTATGATGAAGAAGCAGAAAGTAAGATAAAGCTGGCTTTATTCAGCACAATCTTCATTCTTGAACTTGCCATGGTATGTGGCTGAAACAAGGGAAACAGCTGTCATTCGATGATTTTACAGACTTAGCACATCGATATGCAAGAGAAATCGAACATTCAGATCCGAATTTAAACAGATTAGACCAGGTATTTCAAGAAAACAACATTTATCATCTGGAGCAATTTCTTCTTTGCATTATGAATTGATGTGATAGATTATCGAGAGAATTAGCAAAACAGACCACATATGGCTATAATTTTTATTTCATGAAAATGCCTTGAAAACTATTTCATATCGAGTATAATAAGCTGTATAGTCTTATAAAAATATACAATCATAAGGAGAAGCGATGTCTAAATTTACAAAGCAACGAATTATGGATGCTTTTTTATTCTCTCTTA
>NZ_QRVX01000043.1:0-21375 GCF_003458885.1 Coprococcus sp. AF21-14LB
AAATCTGAAAAATACATTTTCATTTGCAACATAAAAATCACCACTTTTCTTTTAGTATACAAGAAAAGTGATGATTTTTGTATTAACTATTTTTTATGCGGTTGCCCTGTTCCTGCTATTTTCCTACTGTCAGGATATACTGTTGAAATGAATCACGATTACTTCCGCCGGATTGCAGAAACGGATATTAACTGTATGGGTGCCAAGTCCTTTGCTGACAATCATCACCCGATTCCCTTCTTTTGAATATTCACCGGAATATTTGGGGAAAAATTTTGCCTGCGGAGTAATCAGACCGCCAATAAATGGAAGCCTGATAATCCCGCCATGCAAATGTCCGGACAACGTCAGATCCGCTCCCCAGCTTCGATAGGAAACCTCCATTGCCGGATTGTGCGCCAGCAGAATCTCATATCTGTCATTCGATACAGATCCAAACCGTTCCCGCAGAATCTCTTCTACATCTGTCGGATTCGCGAACTTCTGATAACCTTCCATTGGCGCCTCAAATCCACTCACACAGAATTGACATCCGTCAAATGTTATACAAGCCGACTCATTTTCAAGGAAGTGGACTCCGGAAGCTGCAAGCAGCTCCCGGTAACGCATATAGGCATCTCCGTAAATCTCAGGGTGCTCCTTCATTCGCTGTTCATGATTCCCATTAGCATAATAAACCGGAGCAATCTCCGGAAGCTGCCGGATAAGAGAAACAGCCGCATCAAAAGGAATATCCTTTTTCCCAATCAACATATCTCCGCCAATCAGTATGAAATCCGGCTGGCTTTGACGAATTGCCTCGATAAGCGACCGGTTATCTCTTCCATATACTTTATTATGGAGATCACTCAGAAATACTGCCCGGTATTCTCTCGTCAATCCTTTTAATTTTTCTCCGCTCACCGTATAATCTGTCACTCGAAATATCTTCAATTCTCTTTTACTTTCCAAGAAAAATAAAGCAATTCCGATTCCAAGTACCACGATTCCAATTAACAGTATATTCATCTTCTTCCTCTCTTCTAAAACAGCATATTTTGAACCATTCTCAACACGCTTTGTTTTTACACAGTAAATGTCTGACGGAGTGTCTGCAGCAGCGCTTTTTTATACGTCAGTTTCCCAACGGCAGTTCTGGCTTTTATCGGAATCCTTCCGACCTCTGTTTCATTCAGCACATATACAAGCTCTCCGATGGTTTCTCCTTTTTTCACAGGCGCTTTCATTTTCTTTTTTAACGTTACCTTTTTTTCCATTTCTGCCGGATTGCGTCCATTTGTATCCGTATAAGCAAATTGCTCCGTTACCTCACCGGAAACTTTATCCTGAACGCCTCCTATCACTTTTACTTCTGCTTTTTTTGTCAGACCTTCTTTATCTTCATATCTTGTGCAGATACCAAAACCATAATTCAAAAGTGCAACAGAATCTTTTACCCTTGTTTTTGCATCCGGACAAGCCATTACAACACTGATAAGTTCTACCCCATCCTTGCGCGCTGTTGCTGAAAGACAAAAACCGGCATCATTTGTAGATCCTGTTTTCAGTCCTGTGGCATATTTGTACTGACGAATCAGTTTATTTGTGTTTGCAAGACCGAATTCAGAACTTCCTTTTTTCGTCGTATGTGTAATCGTATCCATCCAGATTGTAGAATATTTTTCAATTTCCGGATATTTTGTAACCAGTTCTCTTGACATAATTCCGATGTCCTTTGCTGTCGTCACATGTCCCTCTGCATCTAACCCATTACAGTTCTGAAATGTTGTACGCTCCATTCCAAGACCTTTTGCCCGCTCATTCATCTGTGCCACAAAGGCCTCCTCACTTCCACTGATATGTTCTGCCATAGCCACACAGGCGTCATTTGCACTGGCGACAGAAATACATTTAATCATAGTGTCTGCCGTCTGAGTTTCTCCCGGTTCCAGAAACACCTGGGAACCTCCCATGGAAGCCGCATATTCTGATGTTGTAATCGAATCTTCCATATGTAGTTTCCCGCTGTCAAGCGCATCAAAAATCAAAAGAAGTGTCATAATCTTCGTCACACTTGCCGGAGCCAGTTGTTCCTGACTGTTCTTTTCAAATAAAATCTGCCCTCCGTCAGCTTCCATCAAAAACGCCGAGCGCGCTTCCGGTTCCGGTCCCGTCACCAATTGTTCCTCTGCTTCTTCCCCGGTCCTTTCCTGCGTCTTCTCCTGTGTTTCTTCACACAGAAAAGTGTTTTCCGGCAATGCAGCATAAAGCGTCTGCGTCTTTCCAAATAGAAGTACGATGCTAATCAGCCATCCCAATATTCTTTTCATAAAACAGCCCTTTCCTATTTCATCTAGTAACAGTATAAGCGCTGGAATATGAAAATATGATTTCCGACGACAATCTTCACTGCTTTCATTTTCTCCATTGCTTTCTTCCCATATTATAGTTGAAACAGAATCTCATCACAAGCGCAATTTCTATTACTCTTTTGCGCTATATTTATATGATACTTTTTAACATCTGTATGAATATTTTTACATTCCATAAAATAGAATCATGCAAATATCTAACAGGAGATTTTGTTATGAAAGATACAGAAATTATTCAACATATAGAAGAATTACGCAAAGAGCGCAATTGGACACTTTACAAACTGTCCAAAGAATCAGATATTCCTTATTCAACACTAAACAATCTGCTTCGGCGCACAAATATTCCTTCCATTCCGACACTGCAGAAAATCTGCAACGGATTTGGTATTTCTCTTGCTGATTTCTTTTCAGACAAGACCAATCGTCGTCAGTTAAACGAGCAGCAACTTGCACTTTTAAAAGATTATGAGCAGTTAAACGCAGAAGAAAAGCGTCTCGTTACTGCTTATATCAGCGGACTGCTGCGACGCCCTTAATCACTAAAAACAATAGTTTCACTTATACCAGATACTTCTGAGGATTGTAAAAAGAGAAGAACATCCACACTGTTGAATGATCTTCTCTTTATTTACTGTTCTGTATTTCAAAATATTTTTATCTGAACTTCTATTTTCTCATAAAGTTCTCAATGTCTTCCACCGTTTTTAAGATATTAGAAGAAAGATCGATCGCACCGTCTTCTGTGATCAGAATATCATTTTCAATTCTTACACCAATGGATTCTTCTTCAATATACAGCCCCGGCTCTACTGTAATTACCATACCCGGACGAAGTACATGCTCTTTTGCTGTATCAAGGTCATGTGTATCAAGACCAAGTCCGTGGCTGACGCCATGATAATAATAGTCTCCCACACCTTTTCCCTCTTTTCGAAGTCCAAGCTCATCAAGCTTACTTTCGTAAAACTCTACTACCATTTGATTCAGCTCTGCATATGTCAGTCCCGGTCTTGCCCCTGCAATTACGAGATCCTGAGCTTCGAGAACGGTATTGTAGATTTCTTTCTGACGCTCTGTAAATTTACCATTGACCGGAAATGTTCTGGAAATATCTGCACAATAATGCTCATTCGCGCTTCCCAGATCGATCAGGACCAGTTCCCCGTCTTTTACTTCCTGATTATTATCCTGATAATGAAGTGTTGTTGCCCTCACACCGCCGGCAACGATACTTGGAAATGCATGTTCCTTAACGCCTTGTTTCATCAGCGCAAAATCAAACGCACCTTCCAGTTCACACTCATTCACACCCGGATAAGCATGCTTCATCATTGCTTCAATCGCGTATCTCGTTGTTTCCTGCGCACGTTTCATCTTGTCGATTTCAATATCAGATTTTACACAACGCATTGCTGCCAATGCTCCTACAATATCGTCAATCTGAACATACGGATATTCTTTTTGAAGCTTGGCTGCAAACTTATGTGCCTCTGTATCTGCCTGTCCTTCTTTATATCTCCAAAGATCAAGATGTACATGGATCTTACCTGTACCACGGGATGCATCCAGCCATCCGTTCATCTTTTCATAGAAACTGTCCATGTACCGGATATTCTGAACACCACTGATCTCCATTGCTTCACTGCTGCGCATTCGTCCGCCTACCCATTTTGCCAGGTATTCATCATACGGTTCAATATATAATTCTTCGGTTGTCTTGCCCGCATAATCTTTTTTCAATACAAGAACCATATTCTCTCTTTCGATTCCTGTCAAATAATAGAAATTACGGTCTACAGAAAATGGATAGGACTCATCAAGAGAACGCATTGGCGCCTTTCCCGAAAAAATAAGTATCATTGCCGGTCCTTCAATCTGTCCTAACAAAGTCTCTCTGCGGCTTCTAAAAATCTCCTGCATCTGTCTTACCTCCTTGTATTCGCTCTTTCTCTACTATAGCACGAATCATCTTCCCATACAACTAATATTGGGAGAATAAAAAATGATGATATCAATCTGTCCCCCATCTTCTTTCCAATCCAAATGCACTCCATAATCTCCCGCAAAAAACAGCTTTGCTCCAGAAACAAATGGATACACCATCTTTTCCTTCCGGCTGCACAAAACAAATTCTGTCTCGCCCTTTTTAATCTGATCCAGACACGATTTACAAAGCTTATCCTTTGCCTCTTTAAAAATACCGCTGCTCTCATTTAGGTACATTGTAACTTCGCACAGATCCTTTTCTCTCAGCGAAAGGAGCTTTACTGTTGTTTCTTTTTCTCTTGGAAAATGCAGTTCGCGGCGCCCCTTTTTTCTATCATTCATACTATTATTCGGATTTCCCACCAAAAGATCAATACAAGCACCTGTATTCACATTGCATAAAAACAGCGGTCCGTATTCTTCTGACTGTTTTTCTGTTCTTTCCTCTTCTTCTCTACCATCTCCAAACACAGAAGCAGTTTCACTGCACAAAATACACTCTTTCTGTGTTACGATACGATCTGGTTCTTCCCAATTAGTTTCTGCCTCTAAATTCTTCCATTGTTTCTTTTGCTCCTCAGCTTCTTCTCGCTCCTCCAGCGCAAGAAACAAGAATATTCCCAATATTAATATTTCTGCTGCGACAAAAATGGCTTTCTTCATAACACTTCCCTTTCCTGAACAGATAATAGCCAATCTTTAGATATTCTTGGGATATCTGTTCCTTACAAGAGAGTATAACATATAATACAACTCCATAGTAGTTTTTATAATTATTTTGCGTTATATTTTTACTTCTGAAAAGAGTTGCAATGCTTGTTTCTTATTCTTATGAGAAAACCTTCTACCAGATATAAAAAAATGCGGAGTGAGATCATAAAATCCCATTCCGCATTTTTACTTGCATATTATTTTGTATAATTATCAAAGTATCCCTGAATATAGATAATCGGTGTTCCTTTGTCTCCGCTTCCGGAAGTCAGGTCAGCCAGAGATCCAATCAAGTCTGTCAAACGTCTCGGTGTTGTTCCCTGTGTTTCCATAGAACCTACCAGACTTTTTGCTTTCTCATCTTTTTCCTGAATATAATTTTTAATCGCATCCTGAAGCGCTTCTCCGGACAGATCTGCAAAATTATTATCCGCAAGATATTTTAATTTTACTTCATTCGGAGTTCCTTCCAGACCTTTTGTATAAGCAGGAGATACGACCGGATCGGCCAGTTCCCAGATTTTTCCAACCGGATCTTTAAATGCGCCATCGCCGTATACCATAACTTCAACGCACTTTCCTGTCTTCTCGAGAAGCTGTTTCTGAATACTCTCTACAACTTCTTCACAGTGGATCGGGAATAATTTCACGGTTTCTTCTGTTGCTTTATTAGAGCCAAGAAGTCCGTACTTATCATTATATCCGCTTCCGTTCATGCTTTCTGTCATAATCTCATCCAGACCATAAACTTTCTCAGCGCCATTTGCAAGCAGAATACGTTTCGTACGTTTGCGTGTATGAATATCACAAGTCAGCACGCTCTTTGTGTAGTTTAGAATCACTTTTGGATTGTTAGCAAAAATTACTTCCACCTCTGCTCCGGCTTCCTGAATCAGATTTTTGTAATAATCTACATAATCTACACCTGTAAATACATGTTTTTCATAGCCAAAGTACTCGCGATATTTCTCCTCTGTCAGAACGTCGCTCCACGGATTCACGCCGGCTTCATCCATTTTATCAAGATCAATCAGGTGGTTTCCAACCTCATCAGAAGGATAACTGAGCATCAGAACAATCTTCTTACATCCTTTTGCAATACCGCGAAGACAGATTGCAAAACGGTTACGGCTCAGAATCGGGAAGATTACTCCAACGGTATCATCTCCAAATTTTGCTTTTACATCCTGAGCAATATCATCTACATGTGCATAGTTTCCCTGTGCTCTTGCCACAACAGCTTCTGTCACAGCCACAACATCTCTGTCACGGATCTCAAATTTTTCTGACTCTGCTGCCTTTAAAACTGAATCCACAACAATATCTGCCAAACAATCTCCTTCACGAATAATCGGCGCCCGCACTCCACGTGACACTGTTCCCACCATTCTATCCATAGTTTTTTCCTCCAATGTAAAGACTTTTACTTTATCAAAACGATACTATTATAACAAGCAGAGGACTTTTTTTCAACCATATCCAGAGGAGTTTTCCGGATTTTATGCCAATTTTTTAATTTTCCTCTCTGCAAATAGCATATCATTTCCAAAAACACCGTCATCTCAAAAGCAAAAACAGCTTAAAACAATTGTTCTAAGCTGTTGTCCAAAGCTGGAAATCGGACTTGAACCGACGACCCCTTCATTACGAGTGAAGTGCTCTACCGACTGAGCTATTCCAGCACATAGCACATAATCTCTTTCAAAACTCTTGTGTTTTTCCACGAATAATAGTATAGTTGAGGTTTTTCACAAAGTCAAGAGTTTTTTAGAATTAAATAAAAGAGTTTTGACTTCCCCAAACAGACTGCCTCTTTTTTCTGTATGTTTGGGGAAGCTTTCATTACATTTGCATACTATTCTGCGTGAAACACATATTGTTCCAATCGATGGAATGCTTCCTGCACTCTTGAGAATGGAAGCGCCAAATTCATCCGGATTGCATATTCACCGTGAAATGGTCTGCCATCCTGCCAGCCGACACCGACGCGATGCCCTGCTTTCAAAAGTTCTCCTACATCTGTGTTATGTTCATGACACCACTGACTGCAGTCAAGAAAGAGCATATACGTTCCCTGCGGTTTAAATAATTCCACTCCCTGAAAATGCTCTTTAATGAAATCACAGGCATAATTCACATTTTGAGAAAGGACTTCTCTCAGTTCATCTACCCACTCCATTCCTTCTTCACAATATGCCCCGATCAGCGCATGCATGGAAAGCACATTCATAGAATTATAATGGGATTTACTGCTGCATGCTCTCACGCGATCTCTTAAATACGGATTATAAATAATGTGATAACTTCCAATCAATCCCGCCAGATTAAATGTCTTACTCGGAGCATAAAGTGCAATGACTCTGTTTCTTGCATCTTCATTAACAGACTGCAGCGGAATATGATGATTGCCATTCAAAATAATATCTGACCAGATTTCATCACAGATAACAACACAATCATTTGCGCGGTAAACCTCCAACGCTTTCTCAAGCTCTTCGCGTTCCCATACTCGTCCGGTCGGATTATGTGGATTACAAAATACTGCGATATGAATCTGATTTTCTTTTATCTTTCTGTCCATATCCTCGTAATCCATGCGCCACACGCCTGCTTCATCCTGTTTCAGCGAACTGGATATAATTTTATACCCTGCATTTGTAATACTTCCTGTAAAACCAATATATGTTGGACTATGTACAAGAACACTGTCCCCTGGTGCTGCAAATGCATGAAGTGTGGATACCAACCCGCCGAGTACTCCATTTTCATAACCAATACATTCTTTCGTCAGTCCCATTACATGATTACGGCTCTCCTGCCATTGAATAATCGCCTGATAATATTCTTCTCTTAGGAAAAAATATCCAAAGGTTGGGTGCTGCACCCTTTCTGTAATAGCTTTCTGAACAGTCGGAACCGTTGCAAAATTCATATCTGCAACCCACATCGGGATAAAATCAAATCCCTCATCCGGTGTTTCATAGGCTGGAAGCACTCCAACTGCGTCCACTGCCATTGCATCTTTCCCCCGCCGATCAATCACTGATGTAAAATCATACTTCATAGCTGCATCCTTCTTTCTTTAAATATTGTGAATGAATATGTGATTAGCTTTCACATTCTTTCATATGCACTTTCATCTGCGGATATGGAATCTCAATTCCTTCTCTGTCAAAAGTTAATTTAATCTCTTCCAACAACTTCCATCTTACCGGCCAGTAATCATCCGTCTTAACCCATGCACGAATTCCGATCTGCACAGAAGAATCTGCAAGATCGTCTACATAGATCAATACTTCATCTTCTTTCAGAATCTTCTCTTCCCGATCCAGAATCTCAGCCAGAATTTTTTTTGCCTTTCTAAGATCCGAATCATACGAAATTCCTACTTTGATTTCTAACCGTCTCACTTCCTTTGCCGTTACATTTGTCAGACTCGTATTGGCAAGTGTCCCATTTGGAATAATAATTGTTTTATTATCTACCGTTGACAACTTTGTATAAAAAATCTGAATCTCTTTTACCGTTCCTTCATTTTTATGGTTGTCTTCAATAATATAATCTCCCACCACAAATGGTTTCAACAGCAGGATCAGTACGCCTCCTGCAAAATTAGACAAACTGCCCTGTACTGCCAGACCAATTGCCACACCTCCGGAAGCAATCAACGCTGCAATAGAGGATGATTCCACCCCAAATTTTGTCACAATGGAAAATAGCAGAATCGCATACAAAAAGAACTTCAGCAATGAATCTACAAACTGTTCCACCCCTTTATCTGCATTGGAACGCTCAAAAGATTTCCGGACAATTTTCCGAATCCATGTAATGATTTTCCTTCCAATAAAGAAAAACACAATGGCAAGAACTACCTTTAATCCAAATGTAATCAGATCCGGAATGTGATCATTCAGATATTTTTGAAAATTCATCGTTTCTTCCACAACACCTTGTGTCACTTCTGCTACAGCTTCTTTCGCGGCAGAATTATCAATGATGTCGCCATTATTCGTTAATAATATCCCTTTCATCCATGTCCTCCTTGATTGCCAGAAAAGCTCCGAGATTACCTCGACGCCCCTGTGATGCGCGATGGGAAAACAGTAATTCACTGTTGCAGCATGTACAAACATTCGTAATCGCCATATGTTCCGGCCGGATTCCCGCTTCTATAAACACTGCTTCGTTGGCTTTCCAAAGATTTAATTGATATTTCCCATTAGATTTGCGGTAAAACAGATCACTCCACAATTCTTCCCGGAAATTTTCCCGAAACTGTCTGATTACATCTTCGCTCACTTCATAACAGCTTTGACAAATAGATGGTCCTACTGCTGCCAGAATGTCTTTGGGATCCGATCCATAACATTCTCTCATCTTTTCTACAGTAATCTTACCAATCTTGCCAACAGTTCCACGCCATCCGGAATGGGATAGTCCAATAGCTCTCTTTACCGGATCCACAAAATAAAGCGGAACACAATCCGCATAAAATGTGGCAAGGCATACCCCCGGTTCATTCGTCACAAGACCATCCACATCTTCAAATATATTTTCTCTTACAATTCCATTCCCACAGTCTTTTTTCGTTACTTCCCGCACATTTGTTGTATGTGTCTGTTTCGATAGCACCATCTGCTCCGTCTTTACTCCAATTGCATTTCCGATTCGGCGAAAATTCTCCCTCACAGCTCCTTCATCATCCCCTCGGGTAAAGCTTAAATTCATCGTGCCAAACATTCCTTCACTGACGCCGCCTACTCTGGTAGAAAAGCCGTGCCGTACCATTTTTGTCTGTTCTAACAACGGATAAGTAAGAAAAAGGACTCCATCCTTCTCCCGCTCTTCCAATACATATGCCCCTGTGTGATATTTTAATTTTCGTTCCATTGTCCTTCCCCTTTTCGGTATTAAGCGTGATACATAAACGCATTTTCCAGATGTATAATATTCTCCCCCAGAATTCCAATGACATCAAATCGACATGCCTGTCCTGTTTCATATCCATGACACAACAAATAATAAGCCGCACTTCTGCAAATGCGTTTTTGCTTTGCAGCAGTTACTGCCTCCAACGGATGCCCCGCCGCATTCCGGCATCGGTATTTCACTTCACAAAATACCAGCACTCCGTCTTTCAATGCAATAATATCAATCTCACCGCTGCGGCATCGGAAATTATATGCAAGAATCTGATACCCTTTATTCTCCAGATAGTTTCCGGCAACCTTCTCATATGTATCTCCAATTCGTCTCTTTTTCTCCGACGCTGTCATCGTTTTCTTATTTTTTAATTCTATAAGTGTGTTCTCTTTCCTTTGGATTTCTTTTCTACACAAAGTTTTTAATAAACGACGCCCGGTGAATCGGTGTTGGTCCAAGCTCTTTCAGTGCCCGAATATGTTCCTTTGAACCATATCCTTTATTATCCGCAAATCCATAACCCGGAAGCACCTTTTCATACTCTTCCATTAGCCTGTCCCTTGTTACTTTAGCAACGATACTGGCTGCTGCAATCGAAATACTCTTAGCATCTCCTTTGATGATCGGCACTTGCGGGATCTCTATCTGCGGAATTGTAACCGCATCATTCAAAAGCAACTGCGGTTTGACAGATAATTGACTGACTGCTTCACGCATTGCCTCATAAGTTGCCTGCAAAATGTTAATCTCATCAATTCTTGCAGGAGATGCCATGCCGATTCCAACCGCCACCGCTTCTTTCATAATGATCTCATATAATTCTTCCCGCTTCCCGGCAGACAGCTTTTTCGAATCATTGATATACAAAATGTGGCAGTCCTTTGGAAGAATGACCGCCCCTGCCACGACCGGACCTGCCAACGGACCGCGTCCGACTTCATCAATTCCGCAGATCCATCCAACATGCTCATATTGACGCTCATAGCATTTCATTGCCTCCGTGCGTTCTTCTTCTGCCAAAAGTTTTTCTTCTTCGCGAAGATACCTGTGAAGCAAGTTCTTTACACCGCTTCTTTCATCCGATGCGTATAGCATCTGAAGCTTTTTCCGCTCTGTTCTGTCAGCAATTTCGAATTCTTTTTTGATCTCCGCAATACTCTTAGTTCCGGCTTTTTTACTCATGACGTATTACTCCTATCTGATCCAATGGCCAGATGCGTACCCATGCGCGTCCGATCAGCTCATCTCTGTGAAGCACTCCCACATTGGGATCTCTGCTGTCTGAGCTGTGATTCCGGTTGTCTCCAAGCACAAAATACTCATCTTCCCCAAGAGTAATCGGCTCTGACGCAATTCCGGCATCTTCCATCACTTCCGCACCATAGATTTCATCTTTGCGCAGTTCACCATTAATATACACATAACCATTCATAACCTGTACCGTCTCACCCGGAAGACCTATAATCCTCTTAATATAAAAAGTGTCCTCCTGATAGCGGTACGGAAACACAATAATATCATAGCGCTTCGGATCTGTAAATCGATATGAAATTTTATCCACGATCAGATTGTCCCCATCATGCAATGTCGGCTGCATAGACGGACCGCTGATGTAAGTTCTCTGACCAACATAAGTATTGATCAAAAATGTCAGGCCGATCAGTATCACAAAAAATACAACCCAGTCCAGCACTTCTTTTAGAATTCCACGTCTGTCTCTTCGGTTATTCTCTTCCTGATTCTCCACGTTTGCCAATTTCTTCACCTGCTTTTCTTCCCACTATTTCTGCTTTACAAATCACTTTCAGTTTACTCATAATCTTCCGGAAATTCAAGTGTAATCTTGCCAAGACGACCGTTACGGAAATCATCCACTACCATCATAGCTGCTTTTGCCGTATCCAGTTCACTTCCGCGCAGCAGACAATGTTTGCTTTCGGCAATCCGGCTCAGACAGGCATACACATCCGATGTTTCTTCCATATCATATTTTTCTGACAGTGTCCCCTGATAGTGCTCCGTCATAAACCGGATTATCTCACCTGCCAGCTCTTCTGTATTTAAAATTTCATCCTTAATGGAACCAATCATCGCAAGCTTTAGCCCAACAGACTGGTCTTCAAATTTCGGCCACAAAATTCCCGGTGTATCTAACAGTTCCACGTTTTTATTCAGACGGATCCACTGTTTTCCCTTTGTCACGCCAGGTTTATTTCCGGTCTTAGCGCAGGCTTTTCCTGCAAGTGCATTGATGAATGTGGATTTTCCCACATTCGGAATCCCAACAACCATTGCGCGTACCGGACGATTTAAGATTCCTCTTTTGCGGTCACGTTCGATTTTTTCCCGGCAAGCCTCCTGGATAACACCTTGGATAGATTTGATGCCGCCGCCCTTTTTCGAATTGACTTTTACCACAGAATAGCCTTTTCCTTTAAAATATTCTGCCCAGAGTTCATTTTGCCGATCCTCTGCCAGATCTGATTTATTCAAAAGAATCAGCCTTGCTTTCTGTTTGCCAAGTTCATCAATGTCAGGATTCCTGCTGCTCATAGGAATTCTGGCATCTACAAGCTCAATGACCAGATCAATTAATTTTATATTTTCCTGCATCATACGTTTTGCTTTTGTCATATGACCAGGATACCACTGAAAATGCATTTTTGTCTCCTCCGTTTCTTTTTGCGTTATTTACTTTTTATAAATCCAAAATGTTCTTTCGGACCGATAATAAACCAGGCACGTCCTTCCAGATACTCTTTTTTAACAAAACCGATGTCTGCATTGCGACTGTCCTCACTGCTCAGGCGATTATCTCCCAGTACAAAATATTCATTCTTCCCAAGGGTTACTTCTTCTGCTGCAATCCCGGCATCCTCCAATGCTGTTGTCTCATAGGATTCAGAAAGCTTTTCTCCGTTGATCAGAATTTCTCCGTCCAATATCTGAATCCGCTCCCCCGGCAGCCCAATCACACGCTTAATATAATCATGGGAATTTTCATTTCCATTTGGCTTGAAAACAACAATCTCGCCGCGCTTTGGATTCTTTGCATCATAAATAATTCTATTTACCAGTACAATATCACCATTATGTAATATCGGCTTCATAGAATCTCCCACTGTACTGATCCGCTGACCAAAATACCACACGAGTACAAATGCAAACAGACATACAACAAATATCTGAAACGCCCACACCGATGCCGTCTTAAAATCCCGAACAAAGCGCCGGCGCCTTTTCCTGATTTTTTCTAATGATAATTCCCTCATAGGTATTTTCCTCTTCATATGACCAAAAAAGGACAAGTACCCATTCGTATTTGTCCTTTTTTAACGCTGTTATTATTTTACTAATTCTTTTACTTTTGCTCTCTTACCAACGCGTCCTCTTAAGTAGTTCAGTTTTGCTCTTCTGACTTTACCTCTTCTGATTACTTCTACTTTTTCAACGTTTGGAGAGTGTAACGGCCAAGTCTTTTCTACACCGATTCCGTTAGAGTTCTTTCTAACTGTGAATGTAGCTCTTGTGCTTCCACCCTGTTTCTTAAGAACTGTACCTTCGAAAACCTGAATTCTTTCGCGGTTTCCCTCTTTGATCTTAGCGTATACTTTTACAGTATCACCTACGTTAAATGCCGGTACTTCAGCTTTTAACTGTTCAGCTTCAATGCTTCTAATAATATCGTTCATTGTGCGACCTCCTTATTATTTGGACGTTCTTAATACATGATTTGTATCAGAGGACCATCTCTATCTTCTCACAACATGAGTATACTACCATAGTTTCATCTGATTTGCAAGAACTTTTCTACAGTTTTCTGCATCTTTCTTACTCTTCTGAAAGTTTTTCCAGAAATTCCTGTTCTTTTTTCGTAAGCACTGCCTTTTCTAACAGATCCGGTCTGCGCTCTTTCGTCCGAAGAATAGACTGCTCTCTTCTCCATGCTTCGATATTTTTATGATGTCCGGAAAGCAGTACCGGCGGAACCTGTTTCCCATGCCAGACTTCCGGCCTGGAATATTGTGGATACTCCAAAAGATTATCCTGAAAGCTTTCAAACTCTGCCGATACATCGTTGTGCAGCACCCCTGGAACAAGGCGCGAAATCGCATCGATCATTACCATTGCCGGCAATTCCCCGCCCGTCAGCACATAATCTCCAATTGAAACATAATCTGTCACAATCTCTTCCAGTACCCGCTCATCGATTCCTTCATAATGCCCACATAAAAGCACAAGATCTTCTTCCTTTGCCAGGTCTTCTGCCATTTTCTGTGAAAATGTATCTCCCTGTGGAGAAAGATACACTACTCGCAGTTTTTTTTGCTCTCTTTTCATACTGCCTGTCGGCTGCTCTTCCTGCTCTGCGCTGTTTTCACATCTTCTTGTGTTAATTTTCTCTTCCACCGCCTGATATGCCAGATAAACCGGTTCTGCCTGCATCAGCATCCCTGCTCCTCCGCCATATGGATAATCATCAACACTGTGATGCTTATTAAACGCATAATCACGAATATTTACCGCTTCAATTGACAGCAGCCCTTTTGCCTTTGCCCGTCCGATGATGCTTGTCTCAAGTCCATTCATAACCATATCCGGAAATAGTGTTAATATATGAAAGTTCATTTGTCTTCCTGCCTTTTTATCTATTTTTCTAAATTAGGAAAGCAAACCATCCATCAAATGGATTGTCATTTTCATCGCTTCCACATCCACATCCAGAATGCACTCTTTGATTGCCGGAAGCAAAACTTCTTTTCCATCTTCCATCTCTACAATATACACATCATTTGCCCCGGTTTCCATCACATCTTTTAGTACCCCAAATGTTGCACCATCTTCCGTATTTACCTGCATGCCAATGATGTCTGCAATATAATATTCATCTTCCTCAAGTGCTACTGCATCTTCGCGATTTACAAGAAGGCTCTTTCCTTTATACTTTTCAATATCATTAATGTTATCAATTCCTTTAAATTTCACGATAACAAACTGTTTAAAAAACTTCACTCCCTGGATCTCCAACGGAATCTGCTCCCGTCCTGTATCTAATGTAACCTTTTTCAACAGTTTAAATCTGGCCGGATCATCCGTTGTCGGAAATACTTTGACCTCGCCCCGGATTCCATGTGTAGAGGAAATCACCCCTACCTGCAGCATTTTTTCCATAATCTCTCCTTATATCTGACTGACAAAAAAGGACATCTCAAAACGATTCTGTTTTGAGACATCCCTTCTATATCTATTGAAGGATGTCTACGACAACCTTCTGATCATCTTTTGCAGCTGCTGCTTTCACAACTGAACGGATTGCTTTTGCAATACGTCCCTGCTTACCGATAACCTTACCCATATCTCCGTCAGCAACATGCAGTTCAATCACTGTTGTTTTGCCTTCAGTTTTTTCAGTAACCTGTACACTGGCAGGATCGTCTACCAATGCTTTTGCGATTACTTCTACTAATTCTTTCATGTCGCCTTACCTCCGTGAAGCACTGAATTATTTTTCAATACCAGCTGCTTTAAAGATTTTGCCGACTACCTCTGTTGGCTGAGCGCCATTGTTTAACCATTTTTTTAGCTGCTTCTTCATTTACTTTGAATTCGCTTGGGTTCTTTGTTGGATCGTAAGTTCCGATTTCTTCGATGAATCTACCATCTCTCGGAGCTCTTCCGTCAGCAACAACGATTCTATAGAAAGGAGCTTTTTTCTGTCCCATTCTTTTTAATCTGATTTTTACTGCCATTGTTTTCACCTCCCTGAAAATGCTATCTATGACCAAGTATGTGGATTCACATCTAAGTCCTTAAAAAGGTAATTTGAATTTCCCCTTTTTACTAAATTTACCACCCATCATGCCCGGAAGCTGTTTCATCATCTTTCTTGATTGCTCAAACTGCTTCACCATGCGGTTCACATCTGCAATATTAACTCCTGCACCCTGTGCAATACGATGTTTTCTTGATGGATTCAATATTTCCGGATTCCGTCTTTCTTTCGGTGTCATGGAAAGAATCATGGCTTCCAGCTGAGCCATCTTCTTCTGACCTTCCTCTGAATCAATCTGATTTAACTGACTTGCATTCAGTCCCGGCATCATGCCAAGAATACTGGAAAGACCGCCCATCTTCTTCATCTGCTTCATGCTCTCGAGATAATCATCGAAATCAAACTGAGCCTTCTTGATCTTCTGAGACATTTCTTTTGCTTTGTCTTCATCAATCTCTGCGCCAACTTTCTCAATCAATGTCAGCACATCACCCATACCAAGGATTCTCGATGCCATTCTGTCCGGATAAAACTGTTCCAGATCCGAAAGCTTCTCTCCCATACCGACATACAGAATCGGCTGCCCGGTTACAGCTCTAATGGAAAGCGCTGCACCGCCTCTCGTATCGCCATCAAGCTTTGTCAAAATTACGCCGTCAAGTCCAATCTTCTCATTGAAGCTCTGAGCTACATTAACTGCATCCTGACCAGTCATAGCATCTACAACGAGAATTGTCTGATGAACTTCAACGCTCTCTTTGATCTCCTGAGCTCTGCCATCATATCCTCATCTACATGAAGACGTCCGGCTGTATCAAGGATCACAAGATTATTACCATTCTTTGCTGCGTGTTCCAACGCAGCCTTTGCAATATTGGCCGGCTTATGGTTCTCACCCATACTAAAGACTTCCACGCCCTGCTTCTCGCCATTGATCTGAAGCTGTTTGATTGCTGCCGGTCGATATACATCACAGGCAACAAGAAGCGGTTTCTTGCCTTTCAGCTTAAACTTTCCAGCGAGCTTTGCCGTCGTTGTCGTCTTACCTGCTCCCTGAAGACCAGCCATCATAATTACCGTAGTTGCTTTTCCCGGCTGAAGCGCAATCTCCGTTGTCTCTGAGCCCATCAGCTTGACCATCTCTTCATTTACAATCTTGATGACCATCTGTCCCGGATTCAGTCCGTTCATCACGTCCTGTCCGACTGCACGTTCCTGTACATCCTTTACAAACTTCTTAACAACCTTGAAGTTTACATCCGCCTCGAGCAGAGCCATTTTCACTTCACGAAGCGCTGTCTTTACATCATCCTCTGTAAGCCGTCCTTTGCTTCTTAAATTTTTAAATACATTTTGAAGTTTCTCAGTTAAGCTGTCAAATGCCATTCTATAACTCCTCTATAATCTCTGCGGAAATCTCGCGGATTCCATTCAGAACCTGCTGTGTGTTCACTGCATCACATGACTCCAAAAGACGGTCAATCTGACCGATCTTCTCCCGTATGGAAAGAAACTTCTCGACAAGATGAAGCTTCTCTTCATAACCTTCCAGCGTCTTGTTGCAGCGTTTGATCAGATCATGTACGCCCTGTCTGCTGATTCCCTCTGCTTCTGCGATCTCGCCAAGTGAAAGGTCATCCAGCACAAACTGTTCATAGATTTCTTTCTGATGTTCTGTTAAAAGTTCTCCATAGAAGTCATATAACAATGTCTGTTCCAGGATTTCGTTCATTTCTCATCACCTCTGGTATCATATAACAAAAAAGCACAGGTGTCAAGTGTTTTTTCTTGACACCTGTAAATTTTTTATTTGTCCACTTTCGCTTTCTATTGTAACAGTTCCTTTATCTGCACCAGCCCCCATCCTTGCTGGTTTCCCGGAAGCCCCAAATCTTTGCAGCTTTCTCTGAATTTCAATTTTATTTCCACATTGGTCATTTGTGGGTATTTCGATAAAAGCAAGGCAGCTGCTCCAGATACGATCGGCGTTGCCATCGATGTTCCGCTCTTTTCTATATATGGTTGTGCTCCCCATTTTCGAAAGCCTGCATTGCAGGAACAGATATTTGCCCCTGGTGCAACCAGTTCCGGCTTCAGAACACATTCTTCCGTCGGACCTCTTCCGGAATAATTACAACATAATTTCCCATGTATTTCTGCTCCGCTCTCATCATCAGAAGCTCCTACAGTAATAATTTTCTTACAGCACCCCGGCGCCGTCACTGTTCCGCAATGTGGTCCATAATTCCCTGCCGCTGCCACAACAACAATCCCCGCATCCCAAAGTGTCTCCACCGCTTCCAGAAGCCGTTTCTTGGAGCGCTTATCACTTCCCGGCTGTGACCCGACAGAAATATTTACAATACGGATCTGATAAATATCTTTAAACCGCAGAATCCATCGGATTCCCCTAATGACCGCATCTACTGTGCCGTGCCCGCGACGGTCAAGTACTTTCAAAACAATGAATCTGCAGCCCGGCGCAATGCCGCAGAGCTTCCCTCCTGACATTCGTCCATCTCCTCCAATAATTCCACATACATGGGTACCGTGACCACAATCATCATACGCACCTACTCTTCCCGCTGTCATATCCTGAAAGCTCAAAATCCTCCCTTCAAAATCCGGGTGGAAAGCGATCCCACTATCCAACACCGCTACCGTAATTTTACTGCCAAGACATCTCCCGGAAGCCGTATCTTCACACCAGTAATGAATCCGTTCTTTTACTCTCTGCATAAAAAATCCCTTTTCTATTATCATATGGAAAAAGAATTTTTTGCCCCCTTCTCCGTCTGCACGAAGCTTTCCGGTCTCACAAAATTATTTTTATAAATTTTATATTTTAAGGAAACATGGGCAAGCCATCCTTCATAAGATAAAGTGTAAACAAACAAAACATGGAGGTTCTTTTATGAGCGATTTAACTGCAACAAACTGTGGATGTGGATGCGAAGGAACAACAACAAACAACAGCTGCAACATTATCTGGACATTACTTCTTCTTTCCTGCTTATGCGGCAACGGCGGCGGATGCGGCGGTTGGGGAAATGGCTGCGGTAATGGATGCGGCAACGGATTTGGAAATGACAGCTGCACATGGATTATTTTACTTCTCTTATTCTGTGGCAACGGATTCGGATGCGGCAATAACTGCGGCAATGGATGCGGATGCTAACAAACATTTCCAAAGAATCATCTCTAACGGGGGGCTGCTTCAGCAGCTCCCTTCTTTTATGACTTTCTGTATTTTTCTGTCTCGTTCTTTTTCTTTTCCTCTTTTTCTTTCAATTTTTTTGTCAGCATACAATCCTCATCGATTTCATACACTGCATTTCCGTCAATGATTAATTTACGTTTCATGCGATAACTCCTCTTCTTTTTTATTATAATATGAGGATTTCATATTTTCGCTTTCTTATACATATATATGGATATTGTAAGACAGAGGAGGTACTATGGAACAGAAAAAAACAATCCCAATGACACCTTTTGACAGTTTAATTTCCAGTGAACAGCTTCAGATGATGAAATTAATGCTTCCATATATGCCGCCAGGAACACAGAAGTTTTTTGCTTTCTACATCAAATTTTTAGAGCTCCGGCATACGATGCAGTTTTTTCAAAATTTTCACACAGATTACATTGATCTTGGGCTATCCAAAAGTCCGCCTTCCCCTTTTGATCTGTTTCGTGATATTCAGCCTTATATGAATCCAAAAGATTCCGAATCACTGTCACAGCTTCTTCATTTAATGGAAATGTTAAAAACAATGCAGGCAATGTCAGACACTCAGACTCCGGACAGCTCTCCGCTCTCCATGATGATGGGAATGCTTTCCCCGGAACAACAATCTGCTTTTGCTGCTTACAGTGATCTTTTCTCTAATCTGGAAGCGCAGGAAGAAACAAATACCTCCCCGTCCGAACCACCTACTTCACCTTCGAAAGGAGATCCAAAAAATGAATCAGAACGCATGGATGAAACACCAGGCACTTGCTAATATGGATCCGCTCAAACTTGAACTCATTCGCACAGCAGCCGCACAAACATCCGGAAAAAGCGGAAAAGATCTTGCTCCAATCCTTCTTGCCCTGATTACCAGTGCACAGAAAAAGGGAATCCGTTTTTCTCAGGAAGAGATTTCTCTTATTTTAGATTTACTAAAAGAAGGGAAAACAGAAAAGGAACAGCAACAGATTGACCAGACAGTTCAAACTGCGAAACAGCTTCTGAACCGTCATTAAAACTTTTCAACAGTCTTCTGCAAAAATAATTACAGGACAGGAATTTCACATCTGTTTTTGAATTCCTGTCCTGTATGATTTACCGGTTGTTCTACAATAATTTCCTTTTATTCTGCTTTCGTATGTCCCAGGAATTCCAGCAACGCCCCATAACGCTCCTTCATCTGCTCATATCCCTGTTCATAAAATGCCTGCAGTTTTTCCATATCTTTCTCAAGTCGCCCAACCGTTGGACCTTCCGGACGAATGACAAAAATCTTTCCTTCCGCCTCAAGACGGTCAAGTCTTTCTGCCATTCGGTTATATTCCCGGTAGCGATTCAAAATTGTCTCCACAAGCTTTGGATATTTTTTCTGATATGCTCTCCGATAAATTCTTGCCTGTGCTACACTGACCGGTTTCTTTCGATAGCCGGCAGGTCTTGTCAGAACAACAATCATCTTCTTATTTCCATACTCAACTGCACGCTTCAGCGGTACAGAAGAAGCCAGCCCTCCATCTAAATACGGCTCATCATCAATCCGTACAATTGGCGCTAACAGAGGAATACTGCTGGAAGCCCGACAGATTTTCATAAGCCGTTCTTTATCTCCGTGATTTTCCGTCAAAAATTCTGCCTTTCCTGTCTCACAATTTGTCACAACAAGTTCGCACTGTATCTCTGATTGAAAAAATGTATCAAAGTCAAACGGAAAATCTTCTAATGGAAACCGGTGAAAAATCTTCTCCATATCAAGAAGCGTATGCTCTTTTACAACTGTTTTAATTCCTGCATAATATCTGTATTTTCTTTCGGTCTGCATCATACACTCTTTTGTTCGTCCAGCCTGCCCTGAAACAAAGTCAAGAGCGTTGCATGCCCCTGCTGAAACTCCGATTACATGGGACGGCACAAAATTCTGTTCTGTCAGATAATCCAGCACTCCTGCTGTGAATACTCCTCGCTTTGCTCCGCCTTCCAATACCAGTGTTGCTTTTTCCATGAAAACTCCTCCCATGTTCTTTTTATTCTCTTATTATATACCCTTTTTCCCATCCTTCAACCAAAAAAACATGAAATTTTTAAAACCCTTCTGCAAAAACCCCAGGGCAACCGCATAAAATATCCATTTAGAGAACTATTTCCCTAGATGGATATTTTTAAATATTTTCTACAATTTTCTCAAAAATCAATTCCTGCACATATTCTAAATGATATGTATATAACATACTCATCTTTTTATAGGTCATTTTTTTCTTCTTGTCAAATCGTTTATCCAATTTCATAAGATTATAACAGATCTTTCGGATCAGTGACAGATTTTGCATCGCTTTTTCTGCTTTGATTTTACATGCATCCTCTCGAAAATGAACATCCAACACCCAATGAAGATTGTTTTC
>NZ_QRVX01000044.1:0-19941 GCF_003458885.1 Coprococcus sp. AF21-14LB
CCTAGGTGTTGCTTGGCAGTCTCAGAAGTTTTCCAAGAAGTTCTTTCATTTCTCCTCGCTCTGCGATACCGTCAATAAATCCATGTTCCAAAAGAAATTCTGATCTCTGAAATCCTTTCGGCAGTTTCTGACCGATCGTCTGTTCAATGACACGCGGCCCCGCAAAACCAATCAATGCATTTGGTTCTGCCAGAATAATATCCCCAAGCATTGCAAAGCTTGCAGTAACTCCTCCTGTTGTCGGATCTGTCAGCACCGAAATATATAAATTTCCTTCATCACTATGTCTTCGCAATGCCGCTGCGGTCTTAGACATCTGCATCAATGAGACCATGCCCTCCTGCATTCTGGCGCCGCCGGAACAGGCAAATAAAATTACAGGGAGTCGTTCTTTTGTCGCTCTCTCCACCGCTCTTGTAATTTTTTCACCTACAATATGTCCCATACTCGCCATCAGAAATCTTCCGTCACAAACTCCAAGAACGGTCTCTTCTCCATGGATCCGTGCCTTTCCGATTACAACGGCTTCGTTCAGCCCTGTTTTTTCCTGAAGCGAATCAATCTTTTCCTCATATCCTTTATACCCAAGTGGATTTACTGTTGAAAGTTTTTCATCCCATTCTTCAAAACTTCCTTCATCTGCAATCATCTCAATTCTGCGATTGGCATGCATTCGGAAATATCCGTGACATTCCGGACAAATATAGTTATTCTGCCGCACTTCCTCTGCCAGAATAGCCGCCTTACAAAAATTACATTTTTTCAACAGACCATCCGGAACTTCCGGTTTCCCATCTGTTCTTCCACATTCATTTATTTCTTTCGAAAGTTTTTTCACAACAAGGTGATTCTTTCTCTTCTGAAATACTTCTTTCAAATTCATCTGCTTTTCCTACCACTTTCCGACAGTCTCAAGTTTTTTCAATCAAAGCCTTTTATTGTGACAGCTGTGCTTCTCTTTGAGACTGCATATGTTCAATAAATTCAATGTCAATATTTCCCGCTTCATAGTCCGGATGATTCATAATCTCATATTGATAATCAATATTCGTTTCGATTCCTTCGATCATCGTCTCTTCCAGTGCACAGCGCATTTTTACAATTGCATCCTGCCGATTCTCTCCGTGCACAATTAACTTCGCTAACATAGAATCATAATATGGCGGAACAGTATAACCGCTGTAGATGGCTGTATCAATCCGGACGCCTATTCCGCCTGGCAAATACAGTTCAGTAATTTTCCCAGGTGACGGCCGAAAATTCTTCTGCGGACATTCTGCATTGATACGACATTCGATCGCATGTCCCCGCAGAACAACATCTTCCTGACAATAAGTAAGCGGAAGTCCTGATGCAATACGAATCTGTTCTTTGATCAGATCAATTCCTGTTACCCACTCTGTTACCGGATGTTCTACCTGAATCCGCGTATTCATTTCCATAAAATAAAACGCCCCGCTCGGTTCAAGAAGAAATTCAATTGTACCGGCATTTTCATATTTAGCAGCTTTTGCAGCCCGGACAGCTGCCTCGCCCATCTTATGACGCAGTTCTTCCGACAATGCTGCAGACGGCGATTCTTCGATTAATTTCTGATGATTTCTCTGCACGGAACAATCTCGCTCTCCAAGATGGATTACGTTCCCAAATTTATCTGCAAGAATCTGAAATTCAATATGTCTTGGATGACTTACAAAATGCTCTATATACATTGTTCCGTCTCCGAATGCCATCTCTGCTTCTTTCTGCGCTGTCTGGAAACATGCTTCAAACACATCCGGAGTCTTCGCCATGCGCATCCCCTTGCCTCCGCCTCCAAGCGCAGCCTTAATCATTACCGGATACCCGATGCGCTCTGCTTCTCTGGCTCCGGTTTTTGCATCGGTTATCGGTTCCTTGCTTCCCGGAATTACCGGTACACCGGCGTTCATCATCGTATTTCTTGCGGCAGATTTATTACCGAGACATTTAATCATTTCCGATGAAGGTCCGATAAAAGTAATGTGACATTGTTCACACAAACTGGCAAATTTGCTGTTTTCTGAAAGAAATCCGAATCCCGGATGAATGGCATCAGCTCCCGACACGATCGTGGCGCTTAAAATACTTGCCATATTCAAATAGCTCTCTCCGGACGCTGCCGGTCCGATACAGATTGCTTCGTCTGCAAGCTGGGTGTGCAGCGCATCTCTGTCTGCTTCTGAATATACTGCTACCGTCTCAATTCCCATCTCTCTGCATGCCCGGATAATCCGAACTGCAATTTCTCCTCTGTTTGCAATCAATACTTTCTGAATCATCTTCTCACCTAACCGATCATAAATGTCAGTTCTGCACTGACAACCACTTTTCCATCCACACTGGCAATCGCTTCTCCGATTCCGACCGGACCTTTTTTCTTCACAATCCTTGTCTCAAGTCTTACCTTATCTCCCGGAACAATCTTCCCTTTGAATTTACATTTCTGAATCCCGCCGAAATACGCAATCTTACCGCGGTATTCTTCCTGACTAAGAATCGCTACTGCTCCTGTCTGGGCAAGGGCTTCCACCGTAAGAACTCCTGGCATAACCGGTTCCTGCGGAAAATGTCCAGCAAAAAATTCTTCCCGATAAGAAACGCATTTATATCCTACAGCATATTCTCCCGGCTCATAGTCTTCGATATAATCAACCAAAAGAAATGGGTGCCTGTGAGGAATAATTTCCTGAATCTCTTTTATTCCAAGTCTCTTCATTTCTTATAACACTCCATCCGCAATTTTAAATAAAGTCTGACCGTATTCCACTGCTTCTCCATTTTTTACACAGATTTCTGTAATCACACCATCCTGCTCACTTTCAATCTCATTCATCAGCTTCATGGCTTCTACAATGGCTAATACCTGTCCTTTCTTCACTTGACTTCCCACTGTTACAAATGGTTTGGCACCTTCCTGCGGAGCTCGTAAAATGTTCCAACAAGTGGAGAGACTACTTTCTTCTCTTTATCAACAGTTTCCTTTAAGACCGTACTTTCCTCTTTTATCGTACACAGTGCTTCCGTATCAGAAACACATTCAGACTGCTTTAAAGTGCGTTCATTATTTCCTTCAGATGAAATACTATATTCTTCCATGCCCTTGTTGGAATATATTTTTATTTCTTTTCCCATAGAAATCTTTACGCCTTTTTTTTCATATTTAAACTGCTTCAGTTTTGAATCTGAAACTACATTAATAAGCCTGATCAGCTGCTCAAATTCCATTGCTTGTTACCTCTTATTCTATATACTCTTTTATTAGAAGTGTTGCATTATGCCCACCGAATCCAAGAGAATTACTCATCGCACAGCGGATTTTGCGATGTAGCGGACTTCCAAACGTATAATTGAGATCGCACCCTTCATCGGACTCACGGCTTCCCATCGTCCGATGTACATATCCTTCTTCCAGCGCCTTCACACACGTTATCATTTCCACACCGCCTGCTGCTCCAAGCAAATGTCCGATCATGGATTTTGTAGAATTAATCGATACCTCTTTTGCCGCCTCTTTTAGCGCTGTCTTAATTGCCTTCGTTTCAAATAAATCATTGTGATGAGTACTTGTTCCGTGAGCATTGATATAATCTACTTCTTCCGGAACAACTCCGGCTTCCTCCATCGCAAGCTCCATCGCTTTTGCAGCTCCGCTTCCGTCTTCTGCCGGAGATGTAATATGATATGCATCGCATGTTGCTCCATAGCCGCATACTTCCGCATAGATTTTCGCTCCTCTGCGTTTCGCATGCTCCAGTTCTTCCAGCACCACGATTCCTGCTCCCTCGCCAATCACAAAACCACTTCTGTCTTTATCAAATGGAATCGAAGCTCTAAGTGGATCTTCTGTTGTTGTAAGCGCTGTTAAGTTCATAAAACCAGCTACTGCGCTTGGACAAATTGCGCTTTCTGTCCCACCTGCCAACATCACATCTCCATCTCCATACTGAATTGCCCGAAATGCATCACCAATACAATGGGTTCCGGTTGCACATGCTGTTACTACATTGGTACATTTCCCTTTCATTCCAAATTGAATTGCCACATTTCCTGCTGCCATATTGGAAATCATCATAGGTACCATCAATGGATTCACTCTTCCCGGACCTTTTTCCTGAATCTTCGTATACTCGCTTTCTACTGTCTCCAGACTTCCGATTCCGGAACCAATAATAACTCCGCAGCGAAATGGATCTTCTTTCTCCATACACAGACCTGCATCTTCTACAGCTTCTTTGGCCGCTGCAACTGCATACTGCGAAAATTTGGCCATTCTCTTTGCCGATTTAAAATCCATATAATCTTTTGCCTGAAAATTTTTCACTTCTGCAGCCAGTTTTACTTTATATTCAGATGTATCAAATCTTGTAATGTTATCAATTCCAACACATCCTTTTTTTATATTGCTCCAAAATTCATCAACCGAATTCCCGATGGGCGTAATTGCCCCAAGTCCCGTCACAACTACTCTTCTTTTCATGATCTATCTCCTACATTACCATACCGCCGTCTACTTGAAGCACCTGACCTGTGATGTATTTTGCCTGCTCAGATGCAAGAAATACAACTGCACTTGCCACATCTTCCGGTGTTCCGAAATGTCCCAGTGGAATCTGATTTTTTGCCTGTTCCTGAACCTTTTCAGAAAGTACACTCGTCATCTCCGTTTCAATAAATCCCGGCGCTACTGCATTTACCGTAATTCCACGTCCTGCTAACTCTTTTGCTGCGGATTTTGTCATGCCGATCACTCCCGCTTTTGAAGCTGCATAATTCACCTGACCTGCATTTCCTGCTATTCCTACCACCGAAGACAGATTGATGATTCGCCCACAGCGTTGTTTTACCATAACGCGAGAAACAAATCTCATACACTGAAAAGTTCCTTTCAGATTCGTTTCAATGACTTCATCAAATGCCTCTTCGGACATCCTCATTAATAACTGATCCTTTGTAATTCCTGCGTTATTCACCCAAATATCAATGCGTCCATACATTTCTGCCACCGCTGACACAAATCTTTCACAGGATTCATAATCTGACACATCACACTGCATAACGGCAGCTTTTCCTCCCCTGGCTTCAATTTCTTCTTTTACGGCCAGAGATCTTTCTTCCGAATGATGGTAGTTAATCACAACTTCTGCACCTTCTTCTGCAAGCGCAAGTGCAATTGCTCTTCCAATCCCTCTCGCTGCTCCTGTTACTACCGCAATCTTTCCTGTTAACATGATTCAATTCCTTTCCTGATCAGTTCCTGCAGATCTTCCCACTCAGAAATCCGATAAACTGTCATCTGTTTGTTAATCTTTTTCATAAATCCTGTCAAAGTATTTCCCGGACCAATCTCCACAAAAGTGTTGATTCCATCAGCAATAAGCCTTTCCATACTCTGCTGCCATCGCACAGGAGATGACACCTGCTTCGAAAGTAATTTTTTTGTTTCTTTAATCTCTGTCACATAGTTTGCTGTCACATTGGTTACATATGGAATCTCAAGCGGCATAAAGTCAACTGTTTCCAAAACTTTCTCCAATTCTTCCCCCGCCGGTCTAAGCAGCGGAGAGTGAAATGGTCCGCTCACATTCAAAGGAAGTATCCTTCTTGCTCCGGCCTTTCCAAGCTCTTCTGATGCTTGTTGAAGAGCTGATGTTTCCCCTGTAATAACAATCTGTCCGGGACAATTATAATTGGCAATCGATACTTCAGGATAATGGCTCAGAATCTTTTCAATTTCTTCTGATGCCATGCCAAGTACTGCAGCCATCGCACCCTTACCATTCGGCACTGCATGTTCCATAAGAATTCCACGCTGTCTGACTGTCCGCACTCCATCTTTTACACTCATGCCGCCCGCAGAAACAATGGCACAATATTCCCCAAGACTCAATCCTGCAGTAACATCCGGACAAATACCGGCTTCTCTCACACAAGCCTCCATGGCGAGGCAAGTCGTTACCATTGCCGCCTGCGTATATTCTGTCTGATCGAGCAGATCATTTTCTTCAAAACAAAGCGCCTTCACATCAAATCCCAATACCGCCTCTGCCTGTTCAAAAATCTCGCGCGCCAATGGACTGTTGTCATAGAATGACTTCCCCATTCCTACTTTCTGGGCTCCCTGCCCCGGAAATATAAATGCAACCTTTGCCATAAAATCCTATCTCCTTTAATCATTTCCCATACTCTGTTCTCATTCCTGATACCCTAGTGTACAGAATATTCTTCCAAACTACATTACCGCCTGCTCTGCTCCCTGTTTTAGAAGAGCTGTCATTTCCTGTAGAATACGCTCTATCACTTCCTGGCAGCTCAGCTGTTCTCGTATCATAGCCGCACTTTGACCTGCCATCACACTTCCTGTAGTAACATCTCCTTCTACAACTGCCCTGCGTAATCCTCCGGCAGCTAATAATTCCAGTTCTTCCAGAGAGGCTCCTTCTGCTTCGCGCTTCAGATATTCTTTTGTCATTTGATTGCGCAGTCCGCGCACCGGATGACCTGTAGAACGTCCAGTTACCTTTGAATCAATATCTTTCGCTTTCAGGATTGCTTCTTTATAGTTCTCATGTACCTGGGATTCTTTTGTCACAACAAATCTTGTGCCTACCTGAATTCCCTTTGCTCCAAGCATAAATGCGGCTGCCGCTCCTCTTCCGTCTGCAATTCCGCCTGCTGCAATGACCGGGATTTTTACAGCATCTACAATTTGAGGAACTAAAACCATCGTAGTATTTTCCCCAATATGCCCTCCTGCTTCTGTCCCTTCTGCTACAAGTGCATCTGCGCCGCACCTTTCCATACGCTTGGCAAGCGCCACAGAAGCCACAACAGGAATTACCCGGATTCCGGCTTCTTTCCAGAGTTTCATATACTTTTCCGGACTCCCTGCTCCAGTTGTCACAACTTTTACGTCTTCTTCCACAACAATTCGGGCTACTTCATCTGCATATGAACTCATCAGCATAATATTCACTCCAAATGGCTTCTCTGTCCGTCGCTTTACTTCTCTGATCTGCTCTCGTACCCATTCAGCCGGTGCGGCAGCAGCTCCGATAATTCCAAGCCCTCCTGCCTCCGAAACTGCAGCTGCCAGGTGATATTCTGCAACCCATGCCATACCGCCCTGAATAATCGGATATTGAATTCCAAGCAATTCTGTAATTTCTGTTCGCATCTTCTTTCCCCTTCAGAACAATTTATTCTTTATGCCAGTTTTTCATCAATATAGCGTACAACCTCGCCCACTGTTGTCAGATTCTCAAGTTCTTCAGATGGGATTTCAATTTCGTACTGTTCTTCCAAAGCCATGATCATCTCAAACAGATCAAGAGAATCTGCATCCAGATCTTCTTTAAAAGATGTTGCCTCTGTTACTTCTGTCTCATTTGCTCCTAACTCGTTTACGATTACTTCTTTTACCTGTTCAAATGTTGTTGCCATTATTCTGTTCTCCTTTTTTCAACTCTCATATCATATTCTTATATATCTTCTATATATGTAATCCGGTTTTCCCGGTCATTACCTGATTCTAATTAAGCTTCTTTTTTCTTTTCTATATTCCTGCTGCAAATTTCTCTATAAATTACCATTCAAAAATAACAGCGCCCCAGGAAAGTCCTGCTCCAAATCCTGCCAAAACAATTGTATCGCCTCTTGTCAGCATTTTCTTCCGATTCATTTCATCCAATAAAATCGGGATACTCGCTGATGATGTATTCCCATATTCTTCAAGATTCATCGGAAACTTTTCAATGTCTGCTCCTAACCGTTTCGCTGCTGCCTCTACGATACGCCTGTTTGCCTGATGAAGCACAAAATACTTCACATCCGAAATTGACGTTTTTGTTTTTTCCAAAACTTCCCGTATCACTTCCGGTACACATCGTACTGCGAATTTAAAGACTGCCTGACCATCCATCCTAATATAGCTATCCTCCGATATTGTCGTAGCCTTCTTCTTACTTATTTCGTAAAGATCAGATCCTTCTTTGTGATAGCGACTTCTACACAGAAGCGCTGTCCCTCTTTCTCCATCCGAATGAGCCGCAAAAACCGGAATAAAATTTCCCTCTGTTTCTTCTTTCTGTGCGCACAACACAATTGCCCCTGCACCATCTCCGAATAAAATACATGTACTCCTGTCGTTCCAGTCAATCAAGTTTGAAATGCTCTCCGCTCCTATTACAAGAATTTTGTGATACATTCCTGCCTGAATATAGGCTTGTGCTGCCTGAAAGGCAAATACAAATCCGGTACATGCTGCATTCATATCATAACAAACAGCCTTCCCCGCTCCTAATATTCTCTGTACTTCACATGCAATTGATGGACAAATTAAATCCGGAGATAAGGTTGCTACTAAAATCATATCAACTTCTTCCGCATGGATTCCTGCATCTTTCAATGCTCTTCTTGCTGCCTCGGCTGCCATTTGTGAAGTTGTTTCCTCAACTGCAATATGGCGCCTGGCTACACCGGTTCTCTCTCTTATCCAATCATCATTTGTTTCTACAATTTCAGCCAGATCAAAATTCGTCACTATTTTTTCTGGGATATACGCGCCAGTTCCACATATTTTTCCTATCATTTTTTCTCTCCGGTTCTCTTTTTCAAACTTCTCAAAATATTCTTCCTACTTTCAATCTCATATTACATTTCGTTCTAATATCTTTTATTTCAAATATTTTGATACTCAAAGTATATCACTCTTTTTTTATTGTCAATAGAATATTTTGACTTTCAAATCTTTTTCCTTTCCACTTATCAGATATCACTATTCTAGCCCCAGGAATTTTTTCAAAAAGTTTTTTCAAAAAGTTTGATTTTTTTCAAAAAGTTTGATTTTTTTCAAAAAAACATTTGCATTTTTTTTATTCTATGATATAATAACTTTTGTCGAGCGGATATGGCGGAATAGGCAGACGCGCTAGATTCAGGTTCTAGTGAGGGTTCCCTCATGCAGGTTCAAGTCCTGTTATCCGCATTGCAAAATATTGAGTATAAAAATAAGCGTTTCATGTGGAAGCGCTTATTTTTATTTTTTTGTCTAAAAAAACGCCATCATCCCTTTTTCAAACTCTTCCGGATGATGGCGCTCTCTTACATAATACTTTTAACTTTTCTTTATGAATTTTGTACTACATTTCGGACAGGTAATCTCAATCTTACCCTTCCCTCTTGGAATTCTGATCTTCTGACCGCAAGTCGGACACTTATAAATATGATGTGTTTTTTTCTGTGCACTATCTCTTTTAAATGTACGCCACTTTGTTCTTATTTTATCAGTCATTCTCCAATATGTTTGATTTTCCGCTATTCTTTTCGCATGATTCTTAGAGAAAATTCTAAAATATGCATAAATTAATGCTGCTAGTGCCAGTACATAGAATAGATTATTCCCTGTAAACATCGATAATACAAATCCAATCAGAGATACTGTTACCAAAAATTTTGAAAACTGGTCCACTCCGTATCGGCCATACATAAATCTCATAAATTTTTCTTTCATATATTTTTCACCTCAATTTGTTATAAACACTATATTAACTTGTTTCTGTGAAAAATCAATGAACTAACAAGAAAAAAATATTAAATTCCCATAAAGACTTGAATATAGATATGAATTGCGATAAAGCTTCAACATATTCTTTTATTTATTCTGTATTCCTCTCCCACAGAATAATCTCCAGAATCCCAAAGCTCCTGAAAGAACTGCTAATCCAAGATACGCTGTGATCCATCTGTCATCTCCGGTTTTCGGACGCTCTTCCTCCAAATTTGTTCGGAAAATCCAATGTATCGCCGCATCCCTCACTGCATATTCATTTTTCAATTCTTCCGGCATAAATATTTCATAACGAATACTTCCCTTCTCATTACTTCTCCAAATTCCAAGAGAAATCTCTTCTTGGAGTTTCACACTTCTTAAATCTCCCTCATATATTATTTCATCATTTTTGTAAATAGTAATCTGCAGTTGTTCTAAAAGATCTTTCTGTTGTTCTGTCATCTCCGGACTGTCTGCTGTTCGGAAAAATAACTCTGCACTTTCTTTGAATTGGTTATGTATTTCTACACTATCAGATTGTCGGTCTCCCGGCATCAATTCAGAAAGATTCACAAAAAAATCTTCCGGTACAGCTACAAGCTCTCCTGCTCTTCCCTCCATTTTTAATGACAAATTCCGGTAATGTCTTTCTTTCTCCTGTTCTGCACCATCTTTCACATGAATACAAACTTCGGCTGTCTGATCTCCCCATGGCATCTTTGAAAGAAAATCTGGTTTGAAATTTGCCGATTGAATTGCTTCGGCTGTCATATCTAATGAGCTTTCCTTTCCACTGGTTTCCTCAGTTGCCTTTTCTGAAAAGAAAAGACTCTTAGAAAAGATTGCCTTCTCTTTTTCTTCTAATACCTCGGTGTAGTACCAATAAGGTTCCCGATAAACCCACTGATCCGAAATGCCTCTGATATCCATTTCCTTATCATTCTTTACCTGCAGCCGAATCCAACAGGATTTCGCCTGGTTTTCAATGAAAACCTGATTTTCAATACAGTCTCCCGGCGTCCATATTCCCCCGTCCGAAAAAGGATTCCCTTCCTTATCATACTGTTTTAGAGCAATGTCAATGTCACCTGTACGAACATAATTATGTACTTCTGCAGTACTACCTGTATAAGCAAATGTAACTCCAACAGCCGAATAGAGGATAGACGCTGCAAGCAACAAAATTCCTGTTATTTTCTTTTTCATGTATTCCTCCTCTATTGAATCTTTCTGCTAAGAGCATGCTCCCACGCATCCTGCCAATTTCTCTCCTTCTGAGTATCTGGATCTTTCGTCTGACAGCTTTCTTCATATATGTATACTTTCAAACTGTCTTCTTTCTTTCCACTATTCAAATCTGCCGTTTTTCCATCAATCTGAACTTCTGTCATAAGATAATCCGTCATTTCTCCCGGCTCAACCGCTTTCGTATAATAGTAGTAACCATCTTTTCCCAGTACCCACTTCGAATCTGTTCCGCAGAGTTTGTAAGTTCCAAGATCTTCTGTACTGTACAAAACCTTTGCTCGAATATAACATGCCACATTTTGCTCATCTTTTTCATTACAGATTCGAACTTTCTTCTCAATTGTCTTACTTTCCCCCGGAACAATAGACTGTTCTGGAAAATTTTCCTCAAAATATGTTGTGTTATGCCCCGGAGTAAAATGGTTTTTCAGAGAACTCGCATCTGTCTGGTAAGCCAGGCTAAATTTATACCCTATCTTTCCCACAAAAAGTAACAGCAACATAGCCACAATTCCTGTTATCCGATATAAACTTTGCCAGCCCTGTTTTTTCTTGATATACACTTTCTCACTCCAATCTCCTTCTAATTATTAACAACAAAATTGTCAGCTTTTACAGTCGCTGTGCCATTATCTGCATTCTGATTTGCATATTTTTCGAAAGCTGTTTTGGCATACTGAATTACTGTCGCAGTATTGCCCGGAATATTATTATTGTCCTTATCTGCATCATTTCCTGTATGTGCAGCCTGAATTGCAAAAGTTTTAATTGGTACCTGAAGTTTTGCTTTATCAAGCTGTCCTTCTACACAGTTAATGAGTCTTACCTTCTCAAAGAGAGAAGTTGTCTTTGCAACAAGCACCTTGTTTGTAATATATTTCCCATAAGTATCTTTAACAAGTTTATCTTCCGTATCTGCAATCATACTATTATATGCATATGTATAAACTACATACCCCTTCACACATTCCGGATCTCCTTTCGCACGTCCTGTTGTTTCTGTTTTCAGCAAAGTCCATCCATCTGCACTATTTTTAATAGAAGTAGATAAACCGTGTCCGGTTTCTTTTCCCGTATCTAGAACTACGCTTGCCGAGTCGGCCTGATAAGATTCTCCAACCTGGAATACTTCCTCTCCATTAACGATTTTCTTAATCGGCTCACCTACTCCAAATGTAACAAACTGGTGCAGCTTTTCAAGACGATTTCCTGATTCATCCTTATCGTACAATGTCCCATCATCATTCACTTTTGTTACTTTACCATAAGGCATCTTTACCTGCATATATACATAAGCCGGTGTCTGAGAGCCTTTTCCCGCAGAAATCATCGGATTCTTTGCAATCACATCTCCCGGTACTGTCGGATTCTGATCTCCCGGCCAATTCGGCTCTGACGGCACAATCTCCAATCCTCCCTGTGTAAACTGATTAACCAGATTGCCATAATCTGTAAGATAAGCCATAGATCCCTGTCCAATCGTACTTCCGGTTGTCAAAATTGTAGCTGCTGCAACAATTCCAATCACAATCCCTTTTACCTTTTTCTGTTTTTTAACTAACATATCATATCCTTCTTTCTATCACTTTTTCTTAATAATATATAACTTACCAGTATTCCCATAATTCCCCATTTCCACTGGGATATCAGGGTATGGATATATCCCATATATGGAATACAATATCTGTCTCCGGGCAGTTTCAATACCTTTCCCAACAATTCTTTCTCCAAAATTCCTCCCTGATCTTCCTTACCATTTGCATCTCCTTTTGTAACATACATCCCATTTTGAATGCCCACAACACGATGTGTTACCGGAATATCCCACTTCTGAAATGTAATGATATCTCCAATCTTTATGTCTTTTGGCTTCATTGTAAAAATCAGACTCCCCGTCTCCAGAATTGGTTCCATACTTCCTGACTGTATACAGTATGTGTTTATTCCAAATATCTCCGGCACTAACGGAATCATTAAAATCCCTGTCAATACTGCTGCCATAATATCGAATATAGATTTCAACACTTTTAACATAGATTCTTCCTTTATTTCTCAATCTTAACAGGATTAATGACGATGCTATTATGCGACCAGTCATCCCAACGTATTTTCTTATTGAAGAAAGTCACGCTGCTTCCCTTTGGCTTCTGCAAAAGATCTGCTGTAACTGTAAATATCTGTTCCGGTACAATTCCATACATACTTTCTGTCTTCCTCTGAATGACAACATTTTTATCTGCAGATGCCACATTTTGTAATACATAACGATTGGTTTCCACTTCTGAAACAGAGTACTGTCTTCCGCATGGAATATCTTCAAATACGGCTTCCATAGAAACATTTCCTGTCCATTCTATATTTTGTTCTACATAAGTTTTTGTAAATTCTACAGAGCGTACATAAGTATGTTCTCTCCCTTCCAGATCAACACCCGATACCCGAAATAAAAAAGTCGGATTTCCATTCGCCCACACAATATCAGAACGTCGAATAACCTTTTTTATCGTCAGATCACAGCGCTTCAAATCATTTTTAATATTTAACGCCACAACCGGTACACCGTTCTCCATTATCTCTGATTGATTGCCAAGATACACTTCACATCCTTTCTTCAGATCCTCTGTGATTCCATACCCATCCGGCGCTTTTAGCTCCTTTACAAGATAGTATGCTTCTGACGGAAGATACGGTGACTCTCCCATTCCGGCCTCATCTGTAGTCAGTTTCGCCACTAATTGTCCGGCATCGGCAAGAACAACTCCGTTCTTCTCTATACGATCTCTTGCATAAATTCCAAACTCTGCTCCGGCAAGCGCCCTTCCATCTTCCCCGGATACCTTATGGATACGAATCTTTCCCTGGCTCATCCACTCCACACTGAATTCTGTTGTAAGTTCCGGTTCTCGGTGATAAGCAAGTCCTCCGACTGCCTGATCGTCTCCCGGTGGCCGAATAAGAAATGACATATATGTTTCCTGAATACTCCCCTTGATTTTTCCTGACGTCCAGTGTCCACTGACACCCGGTTCTGCTTCCAGACGAAATTGATCTCCTCCTTTTACAGTCGCCGCAGACTGCATTACCGCTCCGGTAATAAGATTATGCAGGCGCACTCCTGTTGGCAAAGTAAACTTCAGAAGATTTCTTGCATCTCCCTCTACTTGATAAACATCCGTCCATTGACTTTTACTTTGTTTATTCCATTTTGCATTCTGATGAGGCGGCTGTATGCTGACTTTTCCCTCCGGCGGAGCCGGAAGCATATCTCTGATCTGATAACTGATTGTCGAAATACCATCCCTCTCTTCTTTATTCAAACCAATAAATGCATCAGAATTCAGATTATATCCACTGTAAATAAATGATAAAATTGCATGGCAAAATGCATATATCTGCTTCTCACTGAAACCTGCCGCTGATGAAAAAAATGCCTCTCGAATCTCCGGTGTAAAGCCAGGTCCTCCCATCAAATAATACATTCCTTTTGTAAGATGATCGTTCTGCAGTACGTCTGCAATATAATTACCACTGGAAGGAGTCCCTTTACGCGGCTCAAGACAATATGCCAATTGACCATTAATATAGAAATAATTTGTACTCCAGCTTCCATAAGAAACCCTCTCACCCACTTGAAGCACAACTTCTTCAACTGATTTTACAGAAGCAGAACTTCCTGAATTCAACGCCAGCACTACCGAGCTTCCCTTGTTATATCTGTATCCGGTTCTTCTCCCGGCACTTCACGCACTTCTACTTCATCGGAAGGAAGAATCCTATACCACTCTTTGTTTTCCTGCACATCCTTGCCCTTCTTCTGTTGTTCTTCATCTACATCCGTCTGCTCTGTTTCAACTCTATCTTCACTTTTTACAGATTCCGGCGGCTTCTCAATTACAGCAGCTGCTTCCCGTTCTTCCTTTGCCTGCTCCATCGCTTCTGCACGATCCGGTATAACAATTACTCCGAACAGCAACGCAAAAAACAGCAGCATAGATATAAACCTTTTCATTCGTATCTCCTTTCTCATCTCTTACTTGTCAAACATATCTGACGCTTATATCTAACCCGCCTCCTTTCTATCCGGCTCCGAACTCTGAAATCAGTATCCCCATACTTCCAATCAGTCCTTCCTCTTCTCCTGCACAAGTTTTCCTAAAAAACTCCTAAAAAACAGCTATCGAATATCCGGAGATATGAAAAAGAGTCCACAACTGTGAACTCTTTTTCTCCTGCACTTCCAGATCATTTTATTTATTGGCTTCTCGATATGTTTTAACAAGTTTATCATAACACAGACATGCCATAGATACTACGTCACATTACGTCAACTTACGTCATTCTCAATTATACTGCCTGTACTTTTTTGTAAGTATTTTGATGATCCGTTTTATATTTCTTTGTAATGATTGCCAGATTATCAAGCTCACTGTGATACAGTGATTGAATTTTTCTGATAGCTGCTGCACGCTTTTTCTCAAATGTTCCATGAGACATTCCGCTCTCCTGCTCAACTGCTGAATATAGCTGCCGCTCTGCATACAACGCACGCACAATCTGAAATTCTTCTCCTTCCAGACCTCGATAACACGCCCATATTCTTCGTATCGTTTCCTCCTCTTCCATAAGCCGCCACATTTCACATTGGATTTCCTTTTTCTGTTCTTCCATTAGCTGTCTGCGGCGCAGCAAAAGCGATGATACATCGTGCATCCGTACCGATGTTCCCGTAAAATCATCTGCTTTCACAGACAAAGAACGAATCATATCGTCTGTATCGCACTGCATATGGTTCAGCTCCAGAAGTCTTTCCTCAATCTCCTGAAGTTTTTTATCGTATCCTGACAGCACTGTTTTAATATAGTTTATATCAAAATTTTGAAAAATAACTGCTCCCCCCCTTTCTGTTTGCCAGTACATATATTTCTTACCTAAGGGAACTAACCATAATATGCAGGATATGCTCAATACTTTATGGAATATTTTAAAAGGAAAAATGCCATACATGATACTTGGAATAGTCAATTCGATATGACAGACCGGGAAAACAGGCCTGCAGCAGAAACAGTTTGTACTGTTTTTTCATCATATCATATGTCCCTTACTGCAACAATTCTGCAAAATTACAAAAATTCAAAACAAACAGTATATAACAGTTGACAACTGTTTTATACTGTTATATACTGTTTGCAAACAAAGGAGGAGCATTTATGAAACTAGCAATTATTATCAACAATTCATCTATGCAGCCTATTTACGAACAGATTCTCGATCAGATCAAAGCTCGTATCCTGCAAGGTGAATTACAGGAAAATGACACTCTCCCCTCTGTCCGCTCTCTCGCAAAAGACTTGAAGATCAGCGCGCTAACCGTTAAGAAAGCATATGATGCGCTGGAGCAGGAAGGCTTTATCATTACCGTGCACGGAAAAGGAAGCTTTGTCGCCTGCACAAATCAGGGACTGATGCAGGAAGAGTTAAAAAAAGATGTAGAGGCTGACCTGGAACTGGCCATTCAAAAGGGCAGAAGCTGCGGAATGAGTAACCAAGATTTAACTGATTTATTTCATCTTATTCTGGAGGAATCATAGCAATGTTAACACTAAAAAATGTACAAAAACACTACGGAGGATTTCATTTGAATTGTTCTTTAACTGTTCCAGCCGGATGTATTACCGGTCTGATCGGACAAAATGGCGCCGGAAAAAGTACAATGTTCAAAGCAATTCTGAACTTAATTTCTATAGACAGCGGAGAAATACGGCTTTTTGATCAAGATATTGCCTCTCTTTCTTCTCTTGATAAGCAGAAGCTCGGCGTTGTTCTTTCTGATTCCGGATTTAGTGGATATCTGACTGTAAAAAATATTATGAAAATCAATCAGCACATGTATCCGGCTTTCGAGAAAGAATATTTCCTGTCACAATGTGAACGTTTTCATCTTCCGCTTAACAAAATGATTAAAGAATTTTCTACAGGAATGAAAGCCAAACTGAAAGTATTGCTGGCACTTTCCCACAATGCTCAATTTCTTATTCTCGATGAGCCAACTTCCGGACTGGATACGATTGCCCGGGATGAAATTCTTGATCTTCTGCGGGAATATATGGAGACAGATGGACGCTCTATTTTAATCAGCTCTCATATTTCTACTGATCTTGAAACACTTTGTGACGAAATTTATATGATCCACAACGGCAGTATCGTACTTCACGAAGAAACAGATTGTCTCTTTGACCAGTATGGCGTTCTGAAAGTCAGCGAGGAACAATTCCGCACACTGGATAAACAATATCTGCTGCGCACGTTGAAAGAGCCTTTCGGCTACAGCTGTCTTACAAATGAAAAAGCATTTTATGCGGAAAATTATCCTGCAGTCACAATAGAGCGTGGGAGCATTGATAATATTATTACAACAATGATTCGAGGTGAAAAATAATGAAAGGATTACTCTATAAAGATATTATATTATGTTGGAATCGCAGAAATTTCTTTCTTCTGATTACCGCTATTTCCATTATGCTTGCTGTCACATCCAAAAACCCAATGTTTGTTATCAGTTATATCACATTAGTTTTCGGTATGTTCTCTATCAGCAGTATTTCTTATGATGAATTTGATAACGGCAACGCATTTTTATTCACACTGCCGTTTACCAGAGCAGGTTATGTATTGGAAAAATATTTGTTTTCTTTATTAATAAGCGGAATTCCGTGGCTGATCTCCTCAGTTTTGATTACCATCTATCAGAAATCCCGTGTTCCGGAATTGGATACTGCTGAATGGTTCCTTACCACTTTTATTTTTCTGTATATGGTTATTTTATTTCTTTCACTTACACTTCCGCTGCACTTGAAATACGGAGCAGAAAAAGCGCGTCTCTTTCTCTTCGGAGTGATGGGTGTCATCTTTGTCGTATGCATCCTTCTTACAAAGATAACTTCCTCCATCGCAGACAAAGTATTGCATTTTCTAAAGAATTTTTCTGCTGTCAGTATTTCGCAGATTGTTCTTGCGGGAGGCATTTTTTCCATCGTTCTACTTATTATTTCCGGACTTTGTTCCTTAAAAGTGATAAAAGGAAAAGAATTTTAAGAATGATATAAGCATTTTCACTTTTTCTTTATAAGGCTGTCACATTTTCATCACATTTCGACAGTATAGTAATACTCAAACAAAGCAAAATGCTTTTTAACATATATCATTTCTTTTTCATTACTTTTTCTTTCTTAGCTGAGACGATTGTTCTCAGCTATTTTAAATTCCGGTATTCTAAGGCTTATATTTGCCATAATCATATCGTAAAATAAAATTCTGCATAAAAAAGTGTCTCCGACACTTCAACTCCCCTTCCCCTCACTCGAGGGCACTGAAAAACATAGGCTTTGTAAATTTTATTCTCAACGAATAAGAAATCCACCAGTCTCAAATCGGGTTCTGGTGGATTTTTAAAATTCTGTTTGACTGAATTATACGCTAATTCTGATTATTTTTTACCCATTAACTTTATGATCCTTTTAAGGTTTACTGCAAATATTGTCATTGCCCCCTGCATTTCCATGCCAATAAGACCTGACGATGACGCAACGTCATAACCATGTCTACGCTTTAATTCACTATTCTTGGCTTCTATTTTATATCGTTCTTTTGCCTTGCTTTTAAAATATTCCGTTTCCTGAAATTGTGCCTGTTCGCTATGGCTGTCGCAGATAAGGGTTTCCGTATATTGTTTCGATTTTGCGCCTTCTTTATAACAACCATCCCTATACGGACATCTTTTACATTTCTCAACATCAAAAAAGTATACGACTCTTGGATTTTTACCTTCTGACTTCCTGCTGTCTTTTGCCTTTCGTATTGCCAGATGCCCCGCTTTACATTGGTACATACCTGCATCTTTATTAAACTCAAATTCATCTGCCTTTGTACGATTCCCTTGGGTAACAATACTGTTTAATCGAGATATAAGTTCATAATCCCCATTTTTAGCCGCTTCTATATTTTCTTTGCTTGAATACGCTTTGTCTCCAATTACGGTTTTAATTTCCATCCCTGCTTTCCGGCTTTTCTGAATTAACGCCGGCAATTCTTTCCCGTCTGTTTTTTCTCCGCTGGTAACAGTTGCTGCCGTAATAATCCGTTCTTCTGTCATGGCGATATGAGTCTTATATCCAAAGAATGATGTGTCGGCTGTTTTATGACCGATTTTTGCATCGCCATCTTTTGAGGTTTCCAAATGTTCCATATCATCTCTTACAGACTCTTCCAACAGATTTAATTTCTCCTGCACTTTCGGATAACTGCATAATTCTTCATTTCCCTTAATAACTGAGATAAGCTGATTATAGTATTCTAATTCTTTTTCTAAAGAATCTTCGGTGTTTTTATTGGGAAATTTATCTTTTATTGTTTCATCTATTTCATAAATGGTACGCCGCAGTTTCTTAGATTGATCTCGAAGTGCCTCACGCGGTGTTTTTTGGTTATATCTTGATTTTGTATGCGTGGCATCCACAATGACAGATTTTGATTTTATGATTCCTTTATCTAATGCAATCTGGACCGTTTTTGAAATCAGCATATCTAAAAGGTTCATATCTTTTAGGCGCAGCTTGCGAAACTTAGTCAACGAACTGGGGTTAATGACTTCATCTTCCGGTGTCATGTCCAAAAAATATTTAAAAGACATATCATATTTAGAGCGCTCCACAACATCAACATCCGATAAATCATAAATGGATTTTAGAAGCAGATACTTAAACATCCTGATAGGTGGAACTGCGTTTCGTCCGTTATCCAGACAATATTTATCAAGGAGTTCATTGTAAATAAAGCTAAAATCAACCAATTCTTTTATTTGCCGAAGAAGATTATCTTTCGGAATTACTAATTCGTATATTTCCATGTATGGACTCAGTATCAATTTCTGCTGTTGTTCGATCATAAAAAAACACCACCTATATTTGATATACACATTGTACCAAATATAGGCGGTGTTATCTACTTTTTCAGTGTCCTCCTCTTGAGGGGTTAGGGGTTTCTTTTTTTCTCATTTTCCCTCATAATAGTCTTATGAATGTTTTACAAAAAATTTTTAAAGACCATTTTGAGGAAATGATTTATATTCA